>JAOZTQ010000039.1:721-9623 GCA_029939085.1 Candidatus Nanopelagicales bacterium | reverse complement strand
CGGCATTAGCCACCACCTGAATGTGTGGGTGCTGCGCCAGCATTTCCCGCCAACGTCGAGCGATCATCGCGACCTCATTCATGCGATCGAGTTGGTCTCGACTCAGGTTGCCTAGCAAGATGATCCGGGGGTTGGTCTGCTGTGTGATTTGGGGCAGGAACAACTCGTCAACTTCCAGGACGGCCTGCGCCTTCGGATCAGCATCCGACAACGCCACAACGATTCCCGTGGACAGATTCGCCCCCGTCGGCTGACTGACGACCGGGCCGGTTTGCTCAAGTGCGCTTGCCAAGAGTCGAGTCGTGGAGGTTTTGCCGTTTGTGGCAGAAACCAATGCGGCTACTCGATTACTTGCTAGGTCGGCAATTGCTTCTGGAGCGAGTTTCAGGATGACCTGGCCCCCAATCACCATCCCCTCACCACGACCGGTGGCGCGAGACAACGCAGATGCAGCTCGGCCTGCAGCTAGTGCACTGCGGGTGCGCCACGGGAGCTTGTCTGGTGCCATACCTAGGACGCTACAGGCACGGCAACGAACGTCCCAAATGTGCCCACCATCGAAGCGATCGCCCACTAATGTTGCAGTTATGAGTGATAACGCAAACGGCTTACCCCCGGCGAATTGGTATCCAGATCCGCGTGATCCAACACAGCAACGCTATTGGGACGGACAATCCTGGACGGTGCAGACCCGGCCAGTCGAGGCGCAGGCGCCCCAGCCAACGACCGTCGATCCCACACCGGCTGCTGCAGCATCAGCTGAGCCCGCGCAGCCGACGGCTGCGACGCCAGGTTTGGCTGCAGAGGCCCAGCAAGTTGGCGGTGCCGCCAGCGCATCATTGATGGGCGGTCAGGTGGGTAGCGACCCGGCGGCTGCTGGTGTCACGGGCCCAGCGGTGGGCGAGACCGTGGCGGCAGCTCAGGCGGCGGAGTCAGCAGACTTTGCTGCTGCTGCAGAAGCGGCGCTAGCGGGAGCCGCAGCGGCAGCAGGTGTTGCACAGCCCGGTCCAGCGGAATCGGTGGCGGCTGAATCTGCCACGGGCCCGGTATTGAGCACTACCTCGGAACTGCCTGGTCACCGGGTAACGTCCGTGGTCGGTGTGATCTGTGGTGTGGCGGTTCGCCCGGTGGGCACGGCTTCGGATCGAGATGCTTTGTTGCCTGGTAGGCAAGCTGCACTAGCAGACCTGCAGGCTGATGCCGCCGCTCAAGGTGCCACGGCCGTAGTTGGGGTTCGTTTCGACACGATTATGAACTCCGATGGCAGCGCAGAAATCGCCGCTTATGGCACTGCGGTGATCACAGAGTCAGCGTGACCGGTCCGCCGGGCTACTTAGCCCTTGACGTAGGCGGGACCAAGATTGTCGGAGCGGTAGTCGGTACCGGTGGCGAGGTCATTTCGTCTGCCCGAGTTCCGACGCCAACCGGTCGCGGCGCTGAGGAAGTTTTCAGTGCATGCGTCTTTGCCCTTGAAGCTGCACGCAGCGAAACTGCCATATCTGCGCTCGGTCTAGGCGTTGGTTGCGGCGGTCCGATGAAATGGCCCAGCGGTGACGTATCGCCGCTGAATCTGCCTGATTGGCGAGATTTCCCGCTGCGAGATCGGCTGTCCGATCAATTCGACGTCCCAGTTCGGATTCACAATGACGCCATATGTCTCACCATTGGTGAACACCTCATGGGCGGTGGTCGCGGCTTGAACAACGTCCTGGGCATGGTGGTGTCGACTGGCGTGGGCGGTGGCGTCGTCTCCGATGGGCGCCTGGTGACGGGTGCGTCGGGGAACGCGGGTCATATCGGGCATGTGGTGGTAGATCCAGGTGGACCGGAGTGTTCGTGTGGCGGTCGAGGATGCCTCGAGGCTGTCGCCAGAGGTCCCGCAGTCGTGGCATGGGCGCTCGCACAAGGCTGGCGTTCACCGGAGCCGGCAGGGGAGTCGTTGGCAGCAGCTGCCCGCGATGGCGACCAGATTGCTCGAGCTGCCTTTAAAAGATGTGGCAACGCCGTGGGTATTGCGGTGGCGTCAGTTGTTGCGGTGCTAGACCTAGAGGCCGTAGTCATCGGTGGTGGGTTAAGTCGAGCGGGGGACCTACTTCTCCCGGCGGTATACGAGGGTTTTGAACGGCATGCAGGTTTGGAGTTCGTCAATCAATGCCGAGTTCTGTTGGCAGGTAGTGAGTCCGGGGTTGTGGGAGCCGCTGCGTTATTCCTCGCACAAGATCAGTATTGGAACCAAGGCTACTGATTTATCCGATATACGGATCGGCGTATTCGTGACTTTGTGAATTGCATCTGGGCTTCGTAACCTGATCAGGTCGTTGCGGCCAAAGCATTCCCATTTCCGGGACTCAGTGCGCCGCTCTTGGAGAACTTGTGGTGAATCAACGGTCCGGTGCGCCCGCACTGTCAGACATCCCTGACGCCACTGTGGCCCGACTTCCGCTTTACCAGCGGGCGCTGATCCGATTGCGTGACGATAAGGCAGTAACCGTCTCATCCGAGGAACTAGCTCAACTGACTGCCGTTAACGGTGCGAAGGTTCGTAAAGACTTGTCCTACCTCGGTTCCTACGGCGTGCGAGGTGTGGGTTACGACGTCGAATATTTGCTTTACCAAATCAGCCGCGAACTTGGGCTGACTCAAGACTGGCGGGTACTCATCGTGGGTGCCGGTAACCTCGGCCGGGCATTGGCCTCCTACGCGGGCTTTGCCACCCGGGGCTTCGAAGTCGTCGCGGTGCTGGATTCAGATCCGAAGCTCATCGGCCAGCGCCTTCCCGGGAGTGAAACCGCGGTAGCGTCGGCCACAGATCTTGAAGCCCTCGTGCAGGAACTCCGCCCCGATATGGCAGTTATTGCCACCCCCGTTGAGGTAGCCCAGCAGATCTGCGATCGGTTGGTCGATTGCGGTATCGCTGGGATTTTGAACTTCGCGCCAACGGTTTTGCAGGCACCCGACCATGTGGAAGTTCGTGAAGTGGATCTGGGTCTAGAGCTGCAAATCTTGGCGTTCCACGAGCAACAGCGGCAGCATGAAGCCTCGAATCCAGAAACCGCAGAGATCGATCTGCGCACCTCGATCGAAACAGTTCGGAGTGCGCGATGACTTTACTTGCCGTGGGTGTCAGTCACCGTACTGCCCGAACTGAACTGCTCGAAGCGTTAGCAACCATCGATCCCCGACGACTAGCCGCTGACTTATTGGCATCGCCACATGTGGCTGAAGTTATGGCCATCTCCACGTGCAATCGCGTCGAGGTGTACTGCGAGGTCGATCGGTTCCATGCCGCAGTGGACGAAATCGTCGCTGGATTCGCGAAAGGTTGTGGCTTAGCGCCAGAGGAAGTCACTGCACTGGCCTACGTGCACTACGAAGAACGCGCTGTGCAGCACCTCTTTGAGGTCTCCGCGGGGCTGGACTCCATGGTTGTTGGCGAAGCTCAGATTTTAGGTCAAGTACGCGGTGCACTCACTGAAGCGCAAAGCCTTGGTACTGCGGGCCGCGAGTTGAATGAAGTAGGACAGGCCGCACTCCGAGTCGGAAAGCGGGTCCGAACCCAGACTGGCATCGATCGATCAGGCGCCAATGTCGTCTCCGTCGGCTTTGCCGAGGCATTTGAACACATGGCTGCCGCAGGTGGCGCCCCGCCAGCTGATGCCGAGATGGTCGTCATCGGGGCGGGTTCCCTCAGCGGAATAGCAGTCGCTCACGCCAGCAGAAACCAAGTGGCGACCACGACCATCACCAGTCGCACCCAACAGCGCGCCCAGGAACTGGCAGAACGCTATGAGGCTCGGCACGCGCCGTTGCATGAACTATCGCAACTGCTCGTCGACGCTGACTACGTCGTGTGCTGCACCGGCGCGGTGGGAACAGTTCTCGGTGAAGCCGAAGTTGCAGCGGCTATGGCGCAGCGACCCGATCGCCCCATGGTGGTTTTGGATCTAGCTTTACCGCACGACAGCGCACCTGCGGTGGGAGATATCGAAGGTGTGCTTCGCATCGACCTTGCCGAACTTGCCAGCCGCCCGGAAACCCGGGCTGACCAACAAGACGTCATCGCGGCCGAACGCATCGTCTCCGATGAACTCGACGATTTCGCCACCTCACAAGCCGCTCGGACAGTGGAACCGATCCTGCTCGGGCTGCGCGCTCGCGGCTCAGCAGTAGCCGAAGCGGAACTGCAGCGAGTTAAAGAACGACTGGTTGGGCTGGACGACGAACAATGGGAACTCATCGAGCAGGCATTACGCCGCACGGTCAATACCTTGATGCACACCCCCACGGTCCGCATCAAGCAGTTGGCAGCTGACCCCGACGGGCAGCGCTATGCGGATGCGCTGAGTTCGCTGTTTGACTTACCGGTCGAGCAGGTCGAGCAGGTCTTGCGCCCGCGCGATTCCGGGACTGAGGACGCACCATGAGTCCGATCCGCATCGCTACCCGGCGTTCTCCACTGGCTCTAGCGCAAACTCGTCAAGTCGCATCACACATCACCACCGCCACCGGCCGCGAGGTAGAACTGGTGGAAGTCACCAGCCTCGGCGACCAAACTCAGGCTTCGCTGAAGGATTTCGGTGGCGTGGGTGTCTTCATCGCGGCAGTTCGAGAGGCCGTTCTGGCCGGTCAAGCGGATCTGGCCGTGCACTCGATGAAAGATTTGCCGACTGCGACGCACGACCACATGCATTTACTGGCAGTACCACCGAGAGCAGCCGTCAACGACGTCTTGGTGTCAGACGCTGGTCGGCTTGAGGATCTGCCGGGCGGCGCCACGGTAGGCACGGGCTCACCGCGGCGACGGGCACAACTGCTCGCGATGCGGTCGGATCTGCAGGTCATCGATATCCGAGGAAATGTCGATACTCGAGTCGGCAAAGTAGGCGACACCTACGATGCGGTTCTGCTGGCTGAGGCGGGCTTAGGTCGATTGGGGATTGCCGATCGAATCACCGAGGTGCTTTCGACTGATCGCATGTTGCCAGCGCCCGGCCAAGGAGCCTTGGCGATCGAGTGCGCCACCGACCAACGCGATGACTTCCACGACCTCGCTGCCGCGATCGACGATCCGGCTACTCGGGCCGCAGTAACTGCCGAACGCGCAGTTTTGGCGGAACTTGAAGCTGGCTGCTCGGCACCTATGGGAGCCGAGGCTGTAATCCACGACGAGGCCCTGCTATTGCGTGCTGGCGTGTTCAGCGAAAGCGGCGATCAGGTGCTGCGAAGTGAGGTCAGTGGGACGTTGGAACAGGCCGAAAAACTAGGCCGACAAGTAGCCGCAGAATTGCTCAATTTGGGCGCAGGCGGGTTGTTAGGGGATTCTGGTAAATGAAAGTTGTGGGGGTACCCGGTCAATGACAGTACGGAAGAAGGACATGACGCATATGTCGTACGTCGCTCTGATCGCCGCGGGGCCCGGCGAAAAGGACTTACTAACGGTTCGAGCTGCAGGTTTGCTGCGCGAAGCTGATGTGGTCGTCGCCGATGCCGATGCGGCCAGCCTGGCAGAAGAAATCGTGGACGCTGAGCGAATCTGCTTGGCCGTTGACGATGACGGTCTGCCCTTGGCGCATCGCGCCCGAGCAAGTCTCGTGGCGTCGAAAGCGAAAAAGGGTCAGACGGTAGTCCGACTCATAAGCGGGGATCCCGTACTTGACGGATCACTGTTCATCGAGATCCAAGCACTAGCCAAAGCCAAGGTTCCATTCGAGGTCATCCCAGGCGTGAGCCCGGTCAGTGGCATACCTGCCTACGCAGGTTTCGGGCTGACCGGCGGCAAGTCCCGTGAGGTGGCGGTCGTGGATGCTCACGACACTGACCTGGACTGGACCATGCACACGCGTGCTCGGGAAACACTTGTCATCGTTGATGGTGCGGAACGTGCTGTCGAGATCGCAGCGGAACTCCTGGAAGCGGGACGCACCCCGAAGACCCCCGTGGCGTTGACTCGCGATGGCACCACAATCGATCAGCACACCCTGGTCGCTACGTTGGAGACCCTCGCTGAGACGTTGAAGGCCAGTAAGCAGACCTTCGCCGGCATGATGGTCGTCGGTGAGGTCGTCAAACAGCGTTCGGTGATGTCCTGGTTTGAGACCAAGCCACTCTTTGGTTGGCGGGTGCTCGTCCCCCGCACTAAGGAGCAGGCGGGATCGCTGAGCCAACAGTTGCGTTCTTACGGCGCCGTGCCGGTAGAGGTTCCTACCATTTCGGTTGAGCCACCGCGCACACCGCATCAGATGGAGCGAGCGATCCAAGGTCTGGTGACCGGTCGCTACGAGTGGGTGGTCTTCACCTCAACTAATGCAGTTCGTGCGGTCTGTGAGCGGTTCACCGACTACGGCCTGGACGCCCGATCCTTTGCTGGTCTGAAGGTTGCCGCGATTGGCGATCAGACTGCCGCAGCACTGAAAGCGTTCGGAGTCACCGCAGATCTGGTGCCTAGTGGTGAGCAGTCCAGTAAGGGTCTGCTTGCGGAATGGCCGGAGTACGACGATCTGATTGATCCGATCGACCGCATCTTCTTGCCTCGCGCGGACATTGCAACCGAGACGCTAGTCGCGGGTATGCAGGAGCGCGGCTGGGAAGTTGACGATGTCACTGCCTACCGCACCGTCCGTGCAGCACCGCCGCCCGCAGAGATTCGGGAAGCGATCAAGACTGGCGGCTTTGACGCTGTTCTCTTCACTTCATCGTCAACGGTGCGCAATCTCATCGGTATTGCGGGTAAACCGCACGCTACGACTGTGATCGCTTGTATCGGACCGCAGACGACGAGCACTGCTGAGGAGCACGGCCTAACCGTGGACGTCCTAAGCGATGAGCCGAAGGTGTCAGTTCTGGCGCAGAATCTCGCCGAACACGGTGAGGCATTGCGGCTGGCAGCGGTTGAGTCAGGTGCGAGCACCTGGCGGCCAAGTGCGAAACGGGCTGCCTCTCGGCGTAAAGCCACCTAAGATCCAACCGTGGACTTCCCGGTGCAACGGCCTCGTCGCCTGCGGCGAACCGCGGCGTTGCGTCGCCTCACCGCAGAGACGACGGTCGCACCGGCGCAACTGGTGCAACCGCTGTTCGTTGCGGAGGGCATCGCCGAGCCGGAACCGATTCTCTCGATGCCGGGCGTCGTGCGGCACACCCTTGACTCGCTAACTGAGGCGGTGGCTACTGCTGCGGCGGCGGGCGTTGGCGGCGTGATGCTGTTTGGGGTACCGCAGCAGCGGGACGCGACCGGCAGTGGGGCGCTGGATCCGGCTGGGATTCTTAATCGCGGTATCGAAGCGGCTGTAGCCGCGTCTGCGGGTCGGCTCGCGGTCATGTCTGATCTGTGTCTGGATGAGTTCACTGATCACGGTCACTGTGGAGTGCTAGATGCCAGCGGCAACGTTGACAATGACCGGACACTGGCCAGTTACGCGGAAATGGCAGTCGTCCAAGCGCGCGCTGGCGCCGACATTCTGGGTTTGAGCGGCATGATGGACGGCCAAGTCGGCGTCGTGCGCCAAACCCTCGATGATGCGGATTTCACCGATACCGCGCTGTTGGCCTACACCGCGAAATACACCTCAGCTTGGTACGGCCCGTTCCGTGAGGCAGTTGATTCGCAGTTGCAGGGAGATCGGGCAACGTATCAACAAGACCCCGCGAATCGGCGCGAGGCAGTACGAGAGTTACTGCTGGATCTGGACGAAGGTGCTGACATCGTCATGGTGAAGCCAGCCTCGACCTATCAAGACGTCATCGCTGATCTTGCGGCGCTGAGTGATCGCCCGGTGTGGGCGTATCAAGTGTCCGGTGAATACGCAGCCATCGAAGCCGCAGCTGCCAACGGTTGGTTAGATCGAGACGACCTAATGTTGGAATCAGTCCTTGGGCTACGCCGCGCGGGTGCTGATGGCGTATTGACCTACTGGGCGACCGAGTTAGCCCAGCGGCTGAACTAGCGGCTCAGCCCCTGGGGGACATATGTCCCTATTGATCGGTATAAGAAGAACCGCATGAAGTGTGGTCTGCGGAATTCTTAGGTGAATACCTCGCATAGGTGGCAAACCGGACACCAATTAAATCGATTTGGCAACGATTCGACCCCAAAACCGTTAGACAACACTCATACATGTGTCTCGGCGTGTGGCCTCGAGTGAGGAGAACTCATGGCAAAAGTGTTCGTCCAAGGGATCGCCATTGTGGTGGCTGGCGTTGTCGCGTTATTCCTTAACCGCTTTTTGGACCTCGGCACGACTTCCGTGGTGTTCGGCCTGCTCATCGGTGGCGCCATCGGCATCGCGCGAGACGGCAGCGCCTTAGGTCGCATCGGCGGCTTCGTCCTCGGGATCATCGCGGCCTTCGTGTTCTATGGCTTACGGCTGCTGGTCTTCAACGACAGTTTCCCCGGCCAGATCCTGACACTGTTGATCCTCGTGGCCCTAGTGACAGTCGTATGCGGCCTCACGTCTGGCCGGATGCCACTGTGGTCGGGCATGTTGGGCTCGGCACTCGTCGTGGGCGCATTTGAATACTCCTACGAGAACCAGATCTACTACATACAATCCCTCATCGTGTCCAACACGACTGCAGCGTTACTCCCCGCTGCCCTGGGAATCTTGGCGGGTGTGCTGGTGGGCAACTTCCGTCGTAGCAGTGACGATCCACCAACATCGTCGCAAGCACCGCCAACCCCAGAACAACCAACAGTTTCTCTCACCAAGAGCGAAGGATGATCCGGCCATGACTAAGTTCAATAAGCGTGGGCGGGCAGCAGCCGCCCTGGTGGGTATCGGCGCATTGGCGACGGCGGTCGTGCTGCCTGGCTCGTTCGCGATCGCGGAAAACACCGGAACTGCGGAAAGTGAAGTGTTCCGAGCGGTGGCTCAGCTAGCCGACGCCGATGGCAATGTGAATATCACCC
>JAOZTQ010000039.1:0-711 GCA_029939085.1 Candidatus Nanopelagicales bacterium | reverse complement strand
CAGCGTCACTGGCGACGGTACGGCGACCTTCAGTGTCCCGGTAGGTGAGGGCGGTTCCCCCAAGAACCAGCAGACCCTTGGCGGACCTGATATCCAAGATGGCGCGGCCCAGTACGAAATCACCGCCAACGGCACCGAGCTCAAGGAGATGTCTCAGGGTTACGACGGTGAAATCCCGGTAACCTTGGAAACTTCCGCCACTCTGGACGGCCAGCCGCTGAAAATCAGTGAATTGCCCGGCAAAAGTGGTTTGGTGACGTTGACCTACACGTTGGAAAACACCACCGGCGAAAAGGAGACGTTGACCTACCAGGACGCCAGAGGAAACACCAAAACCAAGGAAGCCGAGATTCCCATTCCGATGGGTGCGGTAATTAGTGCTACCTTCCCTGGTTCTTCATGGGGTGAGGTGAGTGGCCCAGAGTCTGCAACTATCAACGACAACGGATCCGGTGGGATCACTTTCGATATGAACCAGCCGTTGCTGCCGAGCGTTCTTCCTGATCAGGACGTTAAGCAGAGCATCACTATCGAAGCCCGGGTACAGGATGCCGTCGTGCCACCCGTCACCATCCAGGTCCTAGTGTTGCCTTCTGACTTCAACCAGATTGAAGAGAATCGAAAGGCAGCCGATACTGGCGAACAACTCACAGGCACATTGGTCACCAGCGGTGACGCGATCGTTGACGGCACGAACCAGCTACTTGAGGA
>JAOZTQ010000250.1 GCA_029939085.1 Candidatus Nanopelagicales bacterium | reverse complement strand
TTCTACGCCGAAGCTTGGCTACTTCCGATTGGTGAACTCGCCCACCGCACCCGAGGTTTATCCCAGTCAGGCCTGACAGCAGTGACCCAACTCGCCGAGCTACTCGTCCGCGAAGGTATCGACATTGGGCCGCCGACTGAACCGGTAAGAATCCACGGTGATCTTTGGTCTGGAAACTTGCTATGGCAAACCCACACGGCATCGATCATCGATCCAGCAGCACACGGTGGCCATCCTGAGACGGATCTAGCAATGCTGCAGCTTTTTTCACCGAGCAATCTAGCGAGCATCTTGCGGGGCTATCAGCAGATCCGGCCACTAGACGACAACTGGCAGCAGCGAACCCACTTACACCAGTTGCTGCCGCTGCTGGTACATACCGTGATGTTCGGTTCCAGCTACGGAGAACAAGTCGAGCGCACCGCTAACCAAATTTTGGCAACGGCACGCTGACTGCGCTACTACTCGCTGGTGACAGCTACCCCGACGGCGGCAACCACATCTGGGTGTAGTCGGATCTCGATGCGATGGTCGCCGACGTGTTTGATCGGCTCGCTGACCTCGATACGTTGCCGATCGACATCGGGACCACCTGCAGCCTTGATGGCTCCGGCAATGTTCTTGTCAGTTACGCGTCCGAACAGTTGCCCGGTTTCGCCAGCTTTAGCCTGAACCGTAACCGTGAGGGACTCCAGTTCCGCCTTCAGTTCCTTGGCGTGGTCCAAGTCACGGACTTCACGGATTTTTCTAGCTCGCCGAATCTGCTCAATCTGCTTTTCCGCACCTCGAGTCCATGCAATCGCAAGGCCTTGCGGCACGAGATAGTTCCGGCCGTAGCCGTCTTTGACTTCAACGATGTCACCGGGTGAGCCGAGGTCTCCGACCTCGCGGGTGAGGATCAGTTTCATCTCATGCCTCCGAGTCAGCGTGCGTTCGAGGTGTAGGGAAGTAAAGCCATCTCACGGGCATTCTTAACTGCAGCTGCGATGTCTCGCTGATGCTGGCTGCAGCATCCGGTGACCCGACGGGCGCGGATTTTGCCACGGTCGGAGATGAACTTACGCAACAACTGGGTGTCCTTATAGTCGATGTAGGTCGCCTTGTCGTTGCAGAACTGGCAAGGTTTGGTCCGGATCGGCCGGTCCATCTGCTTATTCATTTTCTGTCTCTATTCGTTAGGGGAAGTGGATGAGTTAACTACTGCGGAATATCCGCATCAACTAAAAAGGTGGCGCGTCCGACGCAGCCGGACTCCCGCCTGCCCACGGGTCATTTTCGGCAGCCGGAGCAGCTGCACCGCCGCCACCGTTATAGCCACCATCACGGGAGATTCGCGAGACCTGAGCGGTCGCGTTACGAAGTGCGGGACCTACGTCGTCCACCTCGATCTCAATGACCTGACGCCGCTCGCCTTCGCGAGTTTCGTAGGAGCGCTGCCGCAATCTGCCGACAACAACTACCCGCATGCCCTTATTGAGGGACTCGGCCACATTCTCGGCGTACTGTCGCCAAACATTGCACGTGACGAATAGTGACTCACCATCTCGCCACTCATTGCTCTGCTTATCGAAGTACCGGGGGGTGGATGCCACCCGGAAGGACGCCACCGCAGCTCCTGAAGGAGTGAAGCGCAGTTCGGGATCGGCAACTAGGTTGCCCACAACAGTTATCTGAGTATCGCCTGCCACGATTCCTCCTACTTGGTTTCGGGGCGGACTACCTTGGTCCGCAGGACGGCTTCATTCAGATTGAGCTGGCGATCCAACTCCTTGACTGACTCTGGGGTGCATTTCACGTCAAGCACCGAGTAGATGCCTTCGGAGTATTTGTCTATCTCGTAGGCAAGACGACGTCGTCCCCACACATCAATGTTGTCGACGGTTCCGTCGTTGTGACGAATGACGTTGAGAAACGTATCTAGCGTCGGCTGAACTGTTCTTTCTTCAAGGTCTGGTGCCAAAATGACCATGACCTCGTAATGGCGCGCGTCCAACTGGACCTCCTTCGGTCTCGGCGGCCACGGACGTTCCGCGGCAGGAGGGCGGCTCTGGCCCAGAACTCAAAGTCTGGGCGAACTAGACAACTGTAGCGGTACTAGGCCCTCGGGAAGAAATCCTGCCCCTTGCCTCCGACATCAGACGATAAGGACCGTCGTTGGGGAATCCGAAGCATCTGATCAAGTTGTGCGGAAGTACAGTCGTAGTGTGCGTATTGCCACTTGGAACATCAACTCAGTTAACCGTCGACTCGAACGGGTAACCGACTGGTTAGAACAGACTCAAACCGACGTCTTGTGTCTACAGGAAACCAAATGCAGTGCAGCTGACTTCCCATCGATGATCTTTGAGGGGGCGGGATATACCAGCGTGGCAGCGGGCGACGGTGCCTGGAACGGTGTGGCGATCTTGTCCCGAGTCGGCCTTGACGATGTAATCGACACCCTGCCGAACGCTCCGGAGTGGGAAGGTTCCATTGAGCCAAGAGCGATCGCGGCTACATGCGGCGGTATTCGGATATGGAGTCTTTATGTTCCGAACGGACGAACCCTCGAACACGACCACTACCGCTACAAACTTGAATGGCTCGATCAACTGACCGCTGCCGCAAAAAACGAGATGGCAACCTACCCGGATCTAGCGTTGCTAGGAGACTTCAATATCGCCCCAACCGATGACGACGTGTGGGATCTGGAAGTCTTCA
>JAOZTQ010000249.1 GCA_029939085.1 Candidatus Nanopelagicales bacterium | reverse complement strand
GGACCAAAAGGTCCGGGCATCACTACATCGTCTCCGATGACACTTGCGCGCACTAGATCAACCAGTTTTGACTGAGGTAGCTCGGGTGCTGGTGGCGGAATCATGTCTCCATCATGGCACCATGGGGCCGTGACAGCCGTTCCAGAAGTGATTGAGGATGTCGCGGAGGATGTGCGCCCAGACCGCCCCTGGGTGACCGTGGTTTGGAATGACCCCGTGAATCTTATGGATTACGTAACTCACGTGTTTATGTCGCATTTCGGGTACTCCAAAGAGAAAGCAACCGAGCTCATGCTGGAAGTGCATCATGAGGGGCGTTCCGCAGTGAGCAACGGTTCACGTGAAGAGATGGAACGTGACGTTGAGGCGATGCATGGCTATGGTCTCTGGGCCACTTTGGTTAAGGACGACTAGTTATGTGGGGTAAGAATTACGGTTTTTGGCGAGATCGCGAAGTTATGCAATTGACTTTGGTCCCAGAAGAAGCAGGAGTCTTGGGTGGTCTGGCGGAAGCGATGTTGGCCCTGGTAGGGCCCGCGGTTGAATCTCAGCCCAGCGAAGACCCCTTCGATCAACTCGTAGGCCTTGATGATGATGTACCGCCTCCTGAGGAGCCGGCCGACCCCGCCGTCCATCGGCTGTTCCCAAGTGCCTACGCAGACGACGAGGAGTCTTCTGCGGACTTTCGTCGATTCACTGAGCCAGGTTTGCGGCAACTCAAGGCCAGTCGAATCACAAAAGTGAAGCAGTTGATGGCGGAGTTTGGCGCGCCCGGCGCGGATGCGAAAACAGTTGATATCTCTGATCAGGAAGGCCGTGACTTACTTGGCGCCATCAACGATATGCGCTTGGTGCTAGGCAGTCGGCTGGATATAACTGAGGACCACGAAGATACTGGTGTCGATTGGGACGCTGATGATCCCCGCCGACACCAGTATGACGTTTATCAGTGGCTAACGTGGTTGCAGTCGACATTGCTTGAGGTGATTGTCGAATGAAATCGATGGGTTATATACATGACGCGCGCTGATAGGGACGAGTTTAGGATCCCTCAAGATATTGCGGATCAAATGATCGAGCACGCAAAGCGAGATCACCCGGAGGAAGCGTGCGGTGTAGTTGCCGGACCGATCGGAGCAGATGAACCAGAACGCTTCATCCCAATGCTAAATGCCGCGCGATCGATGACCTTCTACGAGTTCGATAGCGGTGATTTGCTGCGGTTGTATCGAGAGATGGATAGCCGAGGTGAAGAGCCCGTGATCATTTATCACTCGCATACGGCCACGGCAGCATTTCCGTCACAAACGGATATCGCCTATGCGAATGAACCTCAGGCGCATTACGTGCTCATCTCAACTAGGGAATTCGGGAATGCCGCGGGATCCGTGGAGTTTCGATCCTTTCGTATCGTTGAGGGGGTTGTAACCGAAGAGCAAGTGATTGTGACTCGATTCCGAGCCTGAACAGATACATGGGATCATGTTCGAGTGATAGTTCGTACAAGTGCCATCTTGGGGAGAAACTATGCCGGTAACTGTTGAAATACCAACTGTTTTGCGCGGACTAACTGATGGTGAGCGCACGGTGACGGCGGCAGGTGCGGATCTCGCAGCGGCCATTTCGGATGTCGATACCCGGCACGATGGCTTTGCTGACAGGCTGTTGGACGCGGGAGAGCTTCGCAGATTTATCAACATCTACGTAAATGACGAGGACGTTCGATTCTTAGATGGTTTGAAAACCACCCTCGCTGACGGTGACGTTGTTACGGTTTTGCCGGCGGTCGCTGGCGGTTGAGGTTATGCGTTACAACTCGCTTCTCGAATCCGTCGGTGGCACGCCACTGATTGGATTGCCGCGATTATCTCCAAGCCCCGAGGTCAGACTGTGGGCAAAGATGGAAGACCGGAACCCGACCGGATCCATTAAGGATCGACCTGCTCTGGCCATGATCAATGAAGCAGAAGAGTGCGGCGATCTACAGCCGGGCGATACGCTGCTCGAGCCCACAAGTGGCAACACCGGAATCTCGTTGGCTATGGCGGCAAAGGTCAAGGGTTATCGACTGGTCGTGGTGATGCCCGAAAATACTTCACCCGAGCGAACTGAACTCTTGCGACTATGGGGTGCTGAGATTATCTACTCATCGCCGGTGGGTGGATCCAATGAGGCAGTTCGACATGCAAAGGAATTGGCTGAGCAGCGACCGGACTGGAAGATGCTCTACCAGTACGGCAACGATGCCAACTGGCGAAGCCACTATCTGACAACGGGACCAGAACTGCTCGCTGATCTTCCGACCATTACGCACTTTGTCGCTGGTCTCGGCACTACCGGGACTTTGATGGGAGTCGGGCGATACTTCAAAGAAAACCGACCGGAAACTCGCATAGTTGCGGCCGAACCTCGTTACGGGGAACTCGTCTATGGTCTGCGAAACCTGGATCAGGGATTCGTCCCGGAACTCTATGACGAATCCATACTGGACTCACGTATTGCGGTCGGCTCCGAAGACGCTGTTCGTCGAACCCAAGAGCTGCTGACCCAAGAGGGCATGTTCGTGGGCATCTCGACCGGTGCGATTCTGCACGCGGCTCTCATCGTGGCCAAGCGCGCTGTCGCAGCGAATGAATCCGCAGATATCGCCTTAATTGTGTGTGACGGCGGCTGGAAATATCTGTCCAGTGGGGTCTACACCGGTACCGTCGAAGATGTCAGCA
>JAOZTQ010000038.1:7140-9797 GCA_029939085.1 Candidatus Nanopelagicales bacterium | reverse complement strand
GGTCGTTGGTGGGTGTGGGGTCGTTGGTGGGTGTGGGGTCGTTGGTGGGTGTGGGGTCGTTGGTGGGTGTGGGCTCTGGATGTGGCGGGCGGCAGGCGTTCAGCCAGATGGCTCTGCCTTGGTCGTTCCAGTTCTTTCCCTTGTGAGCTCCCGCGACTGGCGGAATGATGTCGCCCCAGTGGCCGCCATTGGGTTGTGAGGCATCCCAGACCGGTCCGTTGTGCTGACCGTAGTGGTCCGCCTTACCGTGGTGATGGCCGCTTTTACCGTTAACTGCGGAACGGTCAACCGTGATTTGAACATATGGATTTTTGGTCGATTTGGTGCGATGACAGATTGTGACTTTTCCGCACTTTTTGTGGCTGTGCTTTTTCTGCTTCGGAGCCGCTTTCTTGATGTCATGTGCCTTTGTGGATTTAGCTGCCTTAGCGGACTTGTGCGATGAAGATTTAGTTTCGTCTTTAACCGTTGATGACGGCTCGTCATTTGATTTCGCCGGATTACTCGTTGCCTCAGGATCTGGCTTTGCTACCGGAGTGGGCTTTTCGTCAGGTGAGTTGTTTGCATCATCTGTTTGTGAATTTTTCGGCTTTTCCTGGACCGGGGTTTTCGTTGGTTTCGGAGTCTGATTCGGTTGTGCTGGCGCGGAAGCCGCAGAAGTACTAGCAACTTCCTTTTTGGGTTCTGCTTTAGGTGTTGCCGGTTGCGCTGGGGTGGTTACGGTCTCGCGTTCGGAGGTTGGCTCTGGTTGATCCTTTTCCGGGGTTTCCTCTGCTTTTGTATTTTGTGTGGGTTCCGCAGCTTCGTTGCCAGTATTTTCCTCGGGGGCGCCATTTCCGTCTTTGGGTCCGGCCACTGCGTTGACTTCCGACGAGTTGTTCGCCTTGGGATCCGCTGCAAGTGCGGGAGCACCGATCAAGCTCGAACCACAAATGAGTGCCGCGGCCACGCCGGTTTTCAGGACCCGCAGCGGAGTTGACGAGTTAGTCCCTGTTTTGACTTGTCTGTTGGGGGCTTCTTGATTTGCACGCATCTTGGACTCCTGCTGTCGGCTGTTCTGGCCGGTACAAGGGAGAGATGGGTGCAGTTGATGATCGCAACAACTAATTGCGGGATATTTTCGATTTATTCAGAGCTGGACTTCACCAGCACTTTTGAATCTGGAAATTTCGCGTCTCGTAGATTTGGATCGGGCCGAGTGTTTTTTCGTAGGTCTTGCTACCGATGATGCCAAGTCATCGCTAGTCCGTCCTTGGGGCGCAGAGTTATATTTCCTTCTGGAACAACCTGTTTTTCGGGGTAAGTAAGTTCAAAGCGCCAATCTCGTGCAATCAGAGCTGTCAGTAGCGTGGCCTCAGTCCAGGCGAACTGATCTCCGATACACCGACGATTGCCCCAACCGAAGGGGTACCAAGCCCCCGTGTGTCGCACGGTTGCTCGTTCGCTGTAGTCGCCCTGGGCGTCTAGCCAACGTTCCGGTCTAAAAATAGCGGGGTAGTCCCAATACTCCGGACTTCGATGTAGTACCCACATAGGCGCCAGCACGATTGAGCCGTTTGGAATTTGCCACCCTTGAAAACTAATGTCCGTCTGCAGCCTTCGACCGATCATCCAGGCAGGTGGATACAGTCGAAGTGACTCAGCTAAGACTGCTTGGGTTCGGGGTAAGTGGGGAATATCGCCGAACGATAGTTCATGGCTTACCTGATTATCAATTTCCTCGTAGAGCCATTCAGCTTGATGTGGATTTTGCGCAAGCAGGAGCCAGGTCCAGGTCAACCACATTGCAGTGGTTTCATGACCCGCTAGGAATATCGTCATCGCTTCATCTCGAAGCTGAGCATCGTCCATACCCACCCCGTCTTCCTGCGAGGCGATCATCATGCTGAGTAAATCTCCGGTGTCTCCAGCGATGCGGTGCTCATCGATAATTCGCTGAAGAATCTCATCCAACTCATCCCCGGCCTTCAAGGTCTCGCCGAAAGGGGGAAGACTCAAATGAGCTCGCACCGTTGCAAAGGGTTGAATAATGGCAGTCGAGTTTGCCAGCACGATCTTTAGGGCTCTCGCTACTTCCTGTGCCTGGTCACCGACATCCGCTCCGAGCAGGGTCTGGCCAGCAATTTGTAGAGTCAACTCACTCATATCGGCACACATATCGGCAGCCTGGGAGTCTTGCCAGCGAGCGATGTGATTCTCTCCCTCCGTCACCATCCGCTCGGCATAAGCCGCTATTCGATCTCGATGGAAAGCCGGCTGCAGCAGGCGCCGTTGCCGGAGGTGTTGATCACCTTCGGCGGTCAGCAGACCTTGGCCGAGAACAGCACGCGAGCTTTGCAGTACCGGCGGTTTGATCGTGTGACGTCCATGTGTGCGAAAAACCTGGAGAACCAAATCCGGGTTGGACGTGAGATAGACGTGATTACCTGATCGACCGAAATGAGCCAATCCATTGTGTTCACGCAGAATCCGCTCAAAAACCAGCGGCGCCGATTCACCCCTCAGCACCAGTTTAGTCGCCAGATCTAAGCCACTCGGACCGGGAGGTCTGGGCATTTCCGGTTGCCTGACGCTGGTGGCAGCGATCGCCTTCTGAGCGTCGCGCATTCGGGCTCGAGAGTCGTATACAACCCCGTTGCGCCAAATCGCCATAGTCA
>JAOZTQ010000038.1:4899-7040 GCA_029939085.1 Candidatus Nanopelagicales bacterium | reverse complement strand
CGCATTCGGGCTCGAGAGTCGTATACAACCCCGTTGCGCCAAATCGCCATAGTCACATTATGACTAGCGGCTATTCGCTTTGTTTGATGGAGTTAGGTGATCGGTTCGGTGCGGCCGTAACGAACGGGCTCATCGTTGATTGCCGCCCATAGTCGGGTCCCGTACTCCCAATGCCACCACTCGGTATGCAGCACGACGAACCCGGCGTCCGACATCACTTTGGCCAGCAGCCTGCGCAGATTCCGCTCCAGAGTCGGACCATCAGGTTCGAGGGCCATAGCGGCTGCAGCGGGGACAAAAGCATCGAAGGCAGTGCCAAGATGAAGTGGCTGATTTTTCCACGTCAACGTTAAATCTAGGGTGCCGCCACTGGCATGCGGTGGGCAACGACCAGCGTCAGGGTCGGGTTCAGATACGAAGCCTGGCTGGAGACCTGGTTGATCGTAGTAAGCATGGTAAAGGGCTTCCTGTAATCGGAAATCTCGCCAAGCATCCCAAATTGCTAGTCCAAAACCATCGGGCAGTGAGTTTGCAACAACGTAGAGGCGCTCGGCAACGTCTGGACGTGCCAAACTCTGTGGCCGGCTGTGCGGCCACTCTTCGTGCCAGTAGGCCGCCAGATTTCGGATTTTCGGATGGGCGATCGGGGTGAGATCCCCAAGTAGCGGCGCAGGTGATGGGGGTAGATCCTGCTCTAACTCCGATGCAGTCACTGGTGGTAGTGCTTCCAGCCAAGTTAGGTCGGGCAACTCGACTTCATCGAGCTCTGCCCCGGCCCACTGGTAGTCAGGCAATGGGTGGGTTGGAGATGGCATTAAGTTACCTCCCCAACAAACCTAGTTGCCCCGAACCAAGCGGAGACACTAATGGTCCGCAAGAATCGGGATGTGACATCGGTAGCAATTCTAGGTGGCGGACCAGGCGGATATGAGGCCGCACTGGTCGCGAGACAGCATGGAGCGGACGTAGTCCTGATAGAACGGGACGCCCCTGGCGGATCAGCGGTTCTCACTGACTGCGTGCCCAGTAAGGCGTTAATCGCGGTATCCGACGTGCTAACGCTGGCTGGTGAGTCGGGCGGTCTCGGCGTCACATTTGAGGGTGAGCCCGCGCTGCCTGGCGTACTGGGCGCGGATCTTCAGGTCGTGAACGATCGCATTCGTCGACTCGCGGAGCAGCAATCACTCGACATTGCCGCACGACTCGAGCGCGAGGGAGTAACAGTACTGCAGGGAATCGCACACCTAGCAGATGGGAATGTGGTGGTATCCACCGAGCAAGCAACTGAACAAGTGGAGACCGAGAATATTCTTATTGCTACTGGTGCTCGTCCGCGGCTGTTACCGGATGTGACACCTGACGGCGAGCGAATCCTTACCTGGGAACAGCTGTATCGGTTACCAGCATTACCTGAGCGACTGATTGTTGTTGGATCCGGCGTTACTGGTGCCGAGTTCGCCTCGGGATATCGTGCCCTCGGTTCGGAAGTGATTCTGGTGTCTTCACGCGATCGAGTTTTGCCGAGTGAAGATGCCGACGCTGCGGAAGTGATCGAAGCGGTTTTCCTTCGACGTGGCGTAGAGGTGCAAGCTCGCAGTCGCGCTGCCGCAGTTAGACGTGTAGGAGATTCGGTAGAGGTTGAGTTGGGTGATGGCCGCAAGCTAGCGGGGAGTCACTGTCTACTGGCTGTCGGTTCGATTCCAAATACTGATGAATTAAATCTTGATTCCGCGGGCGTGCGAACCGATGACCGCGGCTTTATTGCAGTCGATCGCGTGTCCAGAACCAGTGCACCCGGCATCTACGCAGCGGGCGATTGCACCGGAGTGCTCATGTTGGCTTCTGTGGCCGCGATGCAGGGTCGGATAGCGATGTGGCATCTCTTGGGCCAGACCGTTCACCCGCTCAACCTTGCGACTGTATCGAGCAATGTATTCACAGATCCTGAGATCGCGACAGTGGGATGCACTCAACGTGATGTCGATACCGGTGCGATTAATGCCGAAGCGGTCATGCTGCCGCTGCGCACCAATGCGCGAGCAAAGATGCAGGGTATTGATGAGGGATTTGTGAAGATCTTTTGTCGGATGGGGACCAGAATCGTGGTGGGTGGTGTCGTAGTGGCTCCAGCCGCGAGTGAG
>JAOZTQ010000038.1:0-4799 GCA_029939085.1 Candidatus Nanopelagicales bacterium | reverse complement strand
AGATCGCCTTCCGCGATCTCTTGTCCTTCTTCGACCGCGATCTTGACGATGGTTCCCTGCATGGGTGCTACGACCGAGTTTCCGCTTGCTCCGCCGCCGCCCGAGGCCTTTTTCCGGGATGGCGCCTTCTTTTGTGCTGCGCTACTGCCAACCGCGCCCAGTCCAGCAGGCAAAGACACTTCGAGCCGTTTGCCGCCGACCTCGACGACAACGGTTTCACGAGGTGCGCTGTCCTCGGGGTCTGCGGCTACGCCATCTGTATATGGCGGAATGGTGTTGTCGAACTCAGTTTCGATCCAGCGAGTGTGCACCTGGAATGCCTGTTCGGGATCTTCCGGTGCGAAAGCGGGATCGTCGACTACAGCACGGTGAAATGTGAGGGCAGTCGCGATGCCGTCAACTTCAAACTCAGCCAACGCCCTGCGCGACCGTTCGAGCGCTTGCTGGCGATCTCTGCCGGTGACAATCAGCTTCGCAAGCAGTGAATCGAAGTTTCCACCGATAACGTCACCCTGACGGAAGCCACCATCAAGTCGGACACCTGGTCCGCTGGGGGGATCCCAAACAGTGAGTTCCCCTGGGGCGGGTAGGAAGTTTCGACCAGGATCTTCGCCATTGATTCGGAACTCAATGGAATGACCCCGCAGCTCCGGGTCAGAGAAACCCAACTCCTCACCATCCGCGATCCGGAACTGTTCCCGCACCAAATCCAAACCGCTGATCTCTTCGCTGACTGGGTGCTCCACCTGTAAGCGAGTATTGACCTCTAGGAACGAGATCGTGCCATCCTCACCGACAAGAAATTCGCATGTTCCCGCGCCGTAGTAGCCAGCTTCTTTAACGATTGCCTTAGAAGCCTGGTAAAGCTCCGAGATCTGCTCCTCACTGAGGTAAGGGGCTGGGGCCTCTTCCACTAATTTCTGGTGTCGACGTTGCAAGGAACAGTCGCGGGTCGAGACCACAACAACGTTGCCGTGCTGATCGGCTAGCACCTGCGTCTCTACGTGACGCGGTCGATCCAAGTAGCGTTCGACGAAACATTCACCTCGACCGAAGGCAGCCACCGCCTCGCGAACTGCTGAATCGTAGAGTTCTGGAATTTCCTCGAGTGTTCTGGCGACCTTGAGGCCGCGACCCCCGCCACCAAAGGCAGCTTTGATGGCCACAGGTAGTCCGTGTTCCTCAGCGAAGGCGACAACTTCATCAGCAGTCTCTACCGGATCAGAAGTGCCCGGTACCTGCGGCGCACCGGCGCGGGCAGCAATATGACGCGCCGAGACCTTATCGCCTAGATCACGAATGGCCTGAGGCGGTGGTCCGATCCAGGTCAAACCTGCATCGATCACTGCCTGCGCAAACTCAGCATTCTCGGAAAGAAATCCGTAACCAGGATGGATGGCATCGGCACCTGATTCCTTCGCCGCAGCGACGACCTTGTCAATGACGAGGTAGGAATCGGCTGCTGTGGAACCACCGAGAGCATAGGCCTCGTCCGCTTCCTTTACGTGCAGTGCATCCCGATCGGGATCAGCGTAGACCGCTACTGAAGTCAGGCCGGCATCCCGGCAGGCCCGGGCGACCCGGATTGCGATTTCACCACGATTGGCGATCAGGACTTTCTGCATGGCTAATAGGGTACCCAGCGCCCATTTCGGTGCCGACTAGTCGGTCGGTCTGGAGTCGAGTAGATCACTCTGCAGGGCCTATTGCTGAGCGTGAGAAGCGATATCTACCCAAGACAGATCCAACTGACCTAGCAGTCTCCGGACCTCAGGTAGCGACAGCCCAATGACGTTCCCCGGATCTCCGACGACACCGGCAACAAAGGGGGCGCTCAGGCCGTCAAGTGTGAAAGCACCAGCAACCTCTAGTGATTCTTCGGTGCTGAGATACCAATCCAGCTCGGCTTCAGTCCAGTGTCCAAAGCGAACCTCGGTAGCCACTGTGCCCAACACCATGGCTCCCGTATCAGTGCGAATCAGACAATGGCCAGTCCGCAACGTGGCACTGCGACCTTGTAATGACTGCAAACGTTGTCTCGCCGCTGCGATCGATGCGGGTTTGCCTTGCGGTTCGCCATCGACGTCAAGCACCGAGTCAGCGCCAATCACGATGGATCGATCGTCACGTTCGATGAGTGGGCGGGCGACCTTATCAGCCTTGGCTCGTGCGAGTTCTTGTGCAATAAACCCGGGTGACTGATCCGGGAGTCCGGATACGTGGGCGGGTTCATCGACGCCGCTCACCGAAACGGTGGGGTTCAGTCCAGCCGAATGCAACAACCTCAATCTTGCTGGGGATGCGCTAGCCAATACCAGCGGCCAGGAAACCGTCACGTTGTCCGCAGGCTGAGTCGCCAGGCGGTAGGGCTCGGCCGCGACAAGTAGCGACCCTTGCGGGCGCTTGCCGACCACGCTGAGCTTTGGGGTGCAGGTTCGACTTCAGGGTTACCCATCGATGCCACGACACCGAGAAGGGCAGCGATTTCCTCGGGGGTTGGATTCCCGGTGACAACCCTAAGCATCGGTGTATCAGGCTGGTCTGTGTCACTCATAGCGGGATATTTCCGTGCTTCTTGGGTAAGGATTCCTTACGCTTGTTACGCAGGGTTCTCAGCGCGCGGATCACCTGAGTTCGGGTCTCGTTGGGCAGAATCACGCGGTCAATATAGCCTCGCTCTGCAGCTTGGTAGGGGTTGCATAAAGTCCGGGTGTAGTCGTCCGTGAATTCCACTCGGCGGGCTTCCGGATCTTCGGCAGCAGCAAGTTCCTTCCGGTACAAAATGTTGACGGCGCCTTGTGCACCCATCACCGCGATCTCAGCAGTAGGCCAGGCCAGATTGATATCTCCACCGAGGTGCTTAGATCCCATCACGTCGTACGCGCCGCCGTAAGCCTTACGGGTAATGACAGTCACCAGTGGCACGGTCGCTTCGCAGTAGGCATAAATCAACTTGGCGCCGCGGCGAATAATTCCGGTCCATTCTTGATCCGTCCCGGGTAAGAATCCTGGGACATCAACGAAAGTTAGAACTGGCACATTAAACGCGTCACAGGTCCGAACAAAGCGAGCCGCCTTCTCAGAAGCATCAATGTCCAGTGTTCCTGCGAACTGCATTGGCTGATTCGCAACCACACCAACTGCGCGTCCTTCGACTCGACCGAAGCCGACAATGAGGTTTGGCGCAAAGAGAGGTTGAACCTCCAGGAAATCGCCGTCGTCTAGGACGTGCTCAATCACAGTGTGCATGTCGTAGGGCTGATTCACTGAGTCAGGTAGCAGCGTATCTAGCTCCTTATCTTCCTCAGTGATGTCGAGATCGGCCTCTTCCCCATAGACGGGAGGATCTTCCAAGTTGTTGCTCGGTAGGTGAGACAGCAGCGAGCGAACGTAGTCCAATGCGTCGTCCTCATCGTCGGCCATATAGTGCGCGACACCCGACTTGCTGTTGTGAGTTCGTGCACCGCCCAGGTCCTCGAAGGCGACATCCTCACCTGTCACGGTCTTGATGACGTCAGGGCCCGTGATGAACATATGAGAGGTCTGATCAACCATGATCGTGAAGTCGGTGATTGCGGGGGAGTACACCGCTCCACCAGCGCAAGGCCCCATGATGAGAGAAATCTGGGGGACAACTCCGCTAGCTCGCACATTCCGCATGAAGATTTCGCCGTACTGCCCGAGCGAGACCACACCTTCTTGAATGCGGGCACCACCGGAATCGTTGATGCCGATCACTGGACAACCGGTCTTTAGTGCCAGATCCATAATCTTTACGATTTTCTCGCCAAAGACTTCACCGAGTGAACCTCCGAAGACGGTGAAGTCTTGCGCGAAGACACATACCGGTCGGCCGTCGATCGTTCCGTATCCGGTGACTACACCATCGCCGTAGGGTCGATTTTGTTCCAAGCCGAAGTTATGTGACCGATGTCGCGCGAGTCCGTCGATCTGAGTAAATGAGTCAGCATCGAGTAACTGCTCGACCCGCTCCATCGCTGTCTTCTTACCCTTGGCATGCTGCTTATCCACCGCATCTTGACGACGGCCGCGGGCTTGTTCTCGACGGGCCACTAGATCAGCGGCTTTTCCGGCGGTCGTGGTCAGGTCGGGCGACTCCGAGTCAGGGTTCTCGGGCAACGCGCTCATGGCACCTCCAGGGTTCTTCTCCCCTACATTATGGCTATGGCCTCTTCCACTTCTGATCCCGGCACGGTAGAACCCCTTAACCGCGACCAACTGATGACTGCCCTGAACGCAGCTGGCGTTACCTGGCACGACATAACTTTGCTGGATGTCACGGGTTCCACGAACAGCGATTTAGTAGCGAGAGCGGCGGATGGCGAGGCAGCAACCGGTAGCGTAATCGCGGCGGATTCACAGACTTCCGGCCGCGGCCGGTTGGGGCGTGAGTGGGAGTCGGAACCAGGTACTACGTTGTCATTCTCGGTTCTACTCGAGGCGCCCGCGGCTGCAACGCACCTATTGCCTTTAGTTGTGGCCTTGGCTGTCGTTCGGGTTGTGGCGGTTGGTGAAACGACGAATGTTGAGTTGAAATGGCCGAACGACCTACTAATCGAAGGGCGGAAGGCTGCGGGGATTTTGGCCGAAGCAGCGCCGGCAGGTGCCGTGGTCGGCTGCGGCATCAATGTGTCGACACCTGAGGATCGGTTGCCGGTTCCGGAAGCTACCTCACTAGCAATCAACGGAATCGACATTGGACGCACTGACTTACTCGCCCGGATTCTTATCGAAATCTTCGCGGGCTACGACCGATTAGTTGAAGCGGGCTTTAGTCC
>JAOZTQ010000248.1 GCA_029939085.1 Candidatus Nanopelagicales bacterium | reverse complement strand
GCGTGTCCTCTATGATATGTATCTCGTGGCTCATCATCATCGTGATACTGCTGTTGGCGCTTTCGATCACCGCGGTCTATCTGGTGGTAGACAACATCCTGGCACTCCGCCGCGGTGAAATTGTACCTGAGGGTCTCGCCGACAACGTACGTGAACAGCTCGGTCGAGGACAACTGCAGCCCGCCGAAGATGTGTGTCGCGAAGCACCGGGCCCGTTAGCCTATGTGCTACTTCACGGCCTCGCCGAAGTCGAGGGTGGATGGCCTGCAGTCGAAAAAGCCATCGAGGACGCCACCGCCGAACAGTCAGCTCGCTTGTTCCGCCGTATCGAATACTTGTCTGTGATCGGCAACATCGCCCCCATGGTCGGACTGCTCGGCACCGTCGTGGGCATGATCCTGGCGTTTCAGCAAGTAGCCAACACCCAGGGGTCAGCCGGTGCGGCCGATCTTGCCGAGGGCATTTATCAGGCTCTGGTGACCACCGTCGGTGGTTTAATTGTGGCCATCCCCTCCTTGGGTGCCTTCGCGGTCTTTCGCAACCGCGTGGACGAATTAGTCGCTGAGGTTGCCTATCAGGCACAGCATGCCGTGGCACCGCTGAAACGCCGCAGATCACGAACGGACACTCCACCTCCACCACCTCAAGTCAAAAAGTAAAGGAGTACGCGCGTGCGGGTTCCCTGTAACCTGAGGTCCGGGGAAGTTGGCTTCAACATGACGCCAATGATCGACGTCGTGTTCTTGTTGATTATTTTCTTCCTGGTCTCCAGTCATCTGGCCAAACAAGAGACCCAGATGGAGCTACCGCTACCAGATGCAGTCACCGGCGAAAGGCGAACGGACGAAGAAACCCCTCGCCTGACGGTAAATGTCGCTGGCAATGGCCAGTTGTTGGTCGCTGGACGCCCCGTCCCCGCCACCGATCTGCGCAACCGCCTGGAAGAGAAACGGCGGGAATCGGGGCCCGATGTCGAAGTCGTCATCCGCAGCGACCGCACCGTCCCTTACGGACAAGTGGAACCGATCATGCTGGACTGTGTCCGCGCAGGTATCTGGAATGTCACCTTTGCCGTTTATCGCCCTGAGGACGCTCGCTAGTGCGCAGACCATCCATTTACACTGACCGACGCGCCGGACTCGAGATCAAGATGACTCCGATGATTGACGTCGTGTTCTTGCTACTCGTCTTCTTCGTCTGGACAGCCAGCTTTCAAGTGATCGAACATATCTTGCCCAGCAGCCTGTCATCAGCAAGTGGCAACCAGGTGGCAGACCTCGAACGTGAGCCGTCGCCCGAAGAGGACTTCGATCCCATTGTCGTACGAGTCACCTGGCTCAACGGTCAACCAACTTGGAAGTTCAACGATCTGCCCATCGAAAGTTTAGAGCAGCTGCGCGACAAAATGCAGCTACTGGCCAACATCCGCTCCGATGCGGCCGTGATCCTGCACCCCGATCAAGAAGTTCCACTGGGACACGTGATCGACGTCTTCGATATCGCCCGCGGGGCCGGCTTTGATAAAGTGCAATTCGCTGCATCGGAGCCTATCTGATGTACCATCGACGACTTACTTTCGTCTTCCTCTGTCTCATCGCGTGCCACAACGACGTGGCAGTCGCCGATGGGACTGATCCGTCCACGGAGGTCCGGTTCCTTACCGGTTTACGGCAGCGACAGCTTTTCCGATTGGCCGAGGATTTCTGTCGGCAGCAATTGACACAGGAACTGACCGCGACCAGCCGTGCTGAATTCACCATCGAGTTGATCCGCACCTACGCCCAGCACGCGATCTATTCCGCGCCAGCGGACCGTGCACCCTACTGGCAAAAGGCGCGCGACACTGCCGCTCAATTTCTGAGTGAACATGCAGAAAACCCTCGACGATTACTCGTCCAGGTCCAAGAAGCCTTGACCTTGTTGGCCCGCGGCGAACTGGCTCGACAAGAGGCCGAGATCGGACGCAACCCCAAGGAAGCGCTGGCCACGGCCTTGGTGACGGTCCGCGAGGCAATCCGCATGCTGGAACGCCTGGATCGCGACATCACTGCACAAATCCCCCAAAGCGCGACCACGGCCCAAGCAGCAGGGGTACTGACGGTCGATGAATTGATCGCTCTACGAAATAACGTGCGCTACCAACTTGCGCGCGGCTTTCGCAATCGCGCCCTTTGCTACCCCGCAGGAAGTCAGGACCGGATCGCTGCCCTGGCAGCTGCTACCGAAACACTGGACCGCATCCTCACGGAAGTGGGCGAAAATGATTCCTTGACGTGGGAAGTGCGTATTGATCGCATTGCCTGTGACCGACTGCTGAACGAGGCGGCATTGGCGTTCAAGCGGATTCGCGAATTGGAGTCATCCGACGCACCGTCCGATGTTACCTATCGACTACGCGCCGAAGCGATCCGCTGCCTCATTGACTTACAACGGGTTGACGAACTTCCTCGTATCTTGCAGGTACCCAATGCCACAGCGCCGGCATCCGCAGAACTTGATTTCGCGCGCTTAGAGGGCTATTTGGCTCTCTGGCAAGCTGCCTCCGAAGCAAAAGATGAATCTACTGCAAACCAATGGCGCGACGCCGGTGCCGTAGCCACGGTGGAACGCATCGAAAAACTCCATGGTGCTTACTGGGGGCGCCGTGCCAATCAGCTACTCGTCAATCGACTTGGTACCGCACCCGCGTCGGGTAATCTCCAAATCATGTCCCGCGCGGCAGATAACCTCTACC
>JAOZTQ010000247.1 GCA_029939085.1 Candidatus Nanopelagicales bacterium | reverse complement strand
GTCAGCCCCACGCCACAGTTAGAGCGATCGGATTTGAGCCGTGCGATTGGAAACCTCTTACGGTGGCACTCGAAGTTCTCGGACCTGACACCTTTACCACGGCGGTGTATTTGAAGGTCAAAAGTCCGGAGATCATGCGCCTTCGAAAGAAACTGGACACGGTATCGCCGGCACTGCCGGTAGAGGACCGTCAGACGCCTTATACACCGCACGTAACGGTCGGTACCTATCTGGAACGAGTCGCCCTCTACGAAGTGCAGCAGACTCTGGACGAAACCGGGTCAATGCAACCAATCCCATTGGCGGCCGAAGTCCGGCAAGTCGCCGTCGACACCCGCTCGACCCTCGGTCAGTTACGGGATTGAGTGCGAGAAAGCAGGTGGCAGGTCTGCCATAACTTCAGCCTGGATTCGGCTGCCGCAGCAGCTTCGCGTACTCTCTTGTGCGGAGGATTCGCCTAGTGGCCTATGGCGCACGCTTGGAAAGCGTGTTGGGGCACCCCCCCTCGCGGGTTCGAATCCCGCATCCTCCGCTGGAGTCGTTCTACTGCACTGGGGACGATCACGAACTTACGAAGTCACCTGTCTCGGTTTCCCCGGGAAGAACATATTTGTCGTGCTCTGGTATTCGACGTACCCCGGACGTTTCTGGACGGTGTAGTACTCACTAGGTATTGCACCCGAGTAGTGCGTCAAGATCCGGTACATCAGGTACGAGAGATAGACAAGACCGAGGAACAATAGCCCAGTCACCCAAAGCGGCACCGGCAAAAGCCATAGACTCGGCAGCGTCGAAATAGCCAAACCAGTCCAGACCAACCATTCACCGAAATAGTTGGGGTGCCGACTGTATTTCCATAGACCAACCTGACAGTAGTCTACTCGCCGCCCCGCTTTTGCATTGCTGATCATGAAGCGTGCTTTTTGGTTATCTGCGGTGAATTCAAGTCCGAATCCAAACAACCAGATCAGATAGCCCACCAACGCCAACGGCGCAAGCGAATCGGCCGGGGACGCTACCTGAATAATGACCGGCAATGCCAGGAATGACATATTCGCTAGACCTTGTGCAGCAACCTCGTAGAGCATCGCTGGTCGCTCGCTGAGCCCGGCCTGTTCCCACCTCAGTCGCTGATACCGATATCGCGGCAACTCTCGCTTGAGCCAGCCCTTTCGCCATCCAATCGTCGCCATTATCGCCAACCGCCCACCTGAAATCAGATACAGCACGGCAACGATGTAGCCATTGATATTTGCCGGGTCATTGAAGATGAGCGCCTGGAGTCCGAGCAAGACCAAACCCCAAGGCCAGCCGATATCCACATAGGACATTCTTCCGGTGCGCGAGGTGGGGATAAGTACAACCGCAAGAAAAAGAATCGCTTGCAGAGCCGCGTTGATCAGCGCAAATGTTCGCGTGGGACCCACGAATCCCAGCAGTACGAGCACGGCGAGATAGGGAAGTGCGTTAAGCAAGTGCTCCCGGAACTGACTGGCATTCATGAGAATGTGTTACCCACTTTCACTCGCGATAACCCCTGAAATCTTGGTGAATAAAAATGAGTCACTGTTCGGACAGCCTGAATTTGGTCCCCGATCGAGAACAAGGCAACTTTTTGGCGGTGGCGGTGGGATTTGAACCCACGGAGGCTTTGACACCTCACACGATTTCGAATCGTGCTCCTTCGGCCGCTCGGACACGCCACCGCGCACGAGAATACCCTTCCTGCCTCGTGACGGTCCAAAGGGAGTACCTCAATCCTCGCGTCGCTCTTCAAAAAAAGAGGTCAATGCCTGTCGACACTCTTCTTCGAGAACGCCTCCGATCACCTCAGGTCGATGCGGAATTCGTGGGTCCCGGGGGATATCGAACAATGAGCCGCAAGCGCCGTAGTCAGCATTCCATGCGCCAAAAACCAAGCGGCGTACTCGCGCATTGACAGCGGCACCAGCGCACATTGGGCAGGGCTCAAGTGTCACGACCAAAGTGCAGTCGTCCAGGCGCCAGTTGTCTCGATACCGGCCAGCTGCTCGGAGTGCGGTCACCTCGGCATGCGCCGTCGGATCCGTACCTCCGGCCCGGTCGTTAGTCGCGCTGGCCAGAACTTCGCCGTCCTGTCTCAGCACTAGCGCTGCGACAGGCACATCTCGGCTTGAATCAGTCAGCAACCGCAGTGCTTGCCGAATAGCAGCCTCATCGGCCTGACTCGACTTCATTCGGAGTTACCTCGATTTGGATTAACTCTGTACCCCAGCCTCAGGGAATCTTACTCAGACTTCCTTCACCGCAGTGACTACCTTCGTCAAGGAATCCTTCGCATCACCGAAAAGAAGCGTTGTCTTGGGTTCGAAGAGCAACTCATTTTCTATTCCCGCGAAACCTGGACGCATCGAACGCTTGAGGAAGACAACCTGTCTCGCCGAGTTGACATCCAGAATCGGCATTCCATAAATCGGTGCGCTCGGATCGGTTTTGGCAGCGGGATTAACCACGTCATTTGCGCCCACCACCAAAGCGACATCAGCGTCAGGGAACTCCGGATTTATCTCGTCCATCTCTTTGAGTTGTTCGTACGGAACATTGGCCTCAGCGAGTAGCACATTCATATGACCCGGCATTCGACCCGCGACTGGGTGGATGGCGTAGTCGACCGCAATTCCTTTCTCGGTCAACAGGTCAGCTAACTCCCGAAGCGTACTTTGCGCCTGGGCAACCGCGAGCCCGTAACCAGGTACCA
>JAOZTQ010000246.1 GCA_029939085.1 Candidatus Nanopelagicales bacterium | reverse complement strand
GGGCGCGATCTAGTCGCGATGATTGTGGACGATATCGTCGTTAGTGGCGCTGAACCCCTTTTCTTGACGGACTACATTGCCTGCGGCCGGGTTGAGCCGGATCGAATCGCCGCGATTGTGTCCGGCATTGCTGATGGCTGCGCAGAGGCAGGCGTGGCCCTGATCGGCGGTGAAACTGCCGAACATCCCGGTTTAATGGCACCAGATGAGTACGACATTGCCGGAGCCAGTACCGGGATAGTTGAAGCGGAACAACGTTTGGGCCCGCACTGGGTGCGTCCCGGTGACGTCTTGGTTGGTTTGCAATCGTCGGGTCTGCATTCGAATGGCTATTCCCTTGCCCGCGCCGTCCTGTTTAGAGACGATCCGGCGGCCTTGGCCGAGTTTGTGCCCACATTGGGTCGAACTATTGGTGAAGAGTTACTGGAACCTACTCGCATCTATACGAGGTTGTGTCTCTCGTTGGCCCGTTCTTGGATCGGTGTCCACGCGATGTCCCATATAACGGGTGGTGGACTGGCTGCGAATATCAGCCGAGTTTTACCGGAGGGGTTGACTGCTGTTATCGACCGCACCCAATGGGAGCCGGCTCCCATCTTCCGCCTGATCGCAGAGCGTGGCGGGGTAGCGCGAAATGAGATGGAAACTGCGTTCAACATGAGCATTGGGATGGTTGTGGTCGCGGATCCAGCCGCGTTAAGCGGAATCTTCGAGCAGTCGGCCGCAGCTCGTGTGGGTGCCGCGGTCATCGGTCAAGTCAGAGAGACTTCACCCCAAGACGTTGCTGATAGTCCGGCTAAGGGCGGTTCCGGCGGCCCGGCGATGCTTGTCGGTGACCATCCGGGCGACTGAGTCGCTCCCCACACGCGACTAGCACTCTGCTACTGCTCGTCGTCACCCTCGATGTATTTGGCGTAAGGATCGTCTGCGTACGGATCTTCCTCCGCCGGAGGTTCCTCTGGTTTGCCAGTTAGTTCGGCTTCAAGACGCTCAAGATCGGTGTCTGGACCGCTGTATTTCAAGCGCCGTGCCACTTTGGTCTGCTTTGCCTTTGCCCGGCCGCGCCCCATGGCTCGACCCCCTCGCGAGTAGCTAGCCCCGCAGCGCGGGTACGTGTGTATCTTTCGTAGTTCCACTCTACCCGTTCGATCGCGACAGGGCGACTGTGCCGTGCGAGTTGACTGTCGGATTTGGCAAATGGTTTGTCCTATTGGTCGCAAACAGGTGGAATCGCCGCCAAGTTGTATTCGATTTGTGACAATCGGTTGCCCTTACCTGTGACGTGTGCAACATTCACAACACAGCGTCGGGAAGATACCTAGGTCTGTGAAGGACCAGTGCTAATGAGGAGGCTCTTATGGCCGGACGATCACTCAACGGTGATGAACTTTTGACACCCGCGGAAGTCGCTTCGCTGTTTCGGGTTGACCCGAAAACAGTGACTCGATGGGCCAAGGCGGGAAAGCTGACATCGATTCGAACCCTGGGTGGCCACCGGCGATTCCGTGCTGAAGAGGTGTACTCACTGTTGCATCGAACAACGGGGACAAGACCAGCGGAAGCGCCGCCGCAGCCAAGCCCCACGATTCCCCAACAGGGTGCGCCTCGGCAGCAGACAAAACCCGCCACCCCGCCTCGCACGATTAACCTTGCGGCTACCCGTAACCCAGCGTCGCGGACACGCTAACGGTAGTGCGCTCTGCGACTAACCTGTTGATTCGTCCCCCGACGGTCGGCCAGATATCGTCTCGCTCAGAGTGTTCATAACCCCCTGGGTCTTTGCCTTTTGCAGTAGAGACGGCATCTGGTAGCCCTGCTCCTCCGCGAACTCTACGGTCATTGCTGGTTGACCCCACTTGTCTAGCGTTGCTGAAATCGAGTTCAGCGCCTTTGTGAGGTTCCGCGCGACCATACGAGCCTGGGCCCACATCTCTTCTCTGGTGCGCAGGTGATGTTCGATGGCTTCGGCCTGAACGCTAGACGTTCGCAGACCAAATACTTTTTCGAGCGATTCCCGCATGTCGATTCGATAGTCGTGGCCGATCCGTTGGAATGTTCCCGGGCGTTGATCCATACCGTTCATCAGGTCTACCAAACTGATGACAAAGCTTGAGATTGGACGGAACAAAACCTCCCGGGGCACCTTCGGTGGACGGGTCTCAGGCAAACCAAACCAGTACGGTCGCTTGACGACCATTGAGTAGCTGAATTTGTTTACCGGGTCATCGTCGTGGATGACCATAAGATGCATCCCCCGATTACGGGGAGCGGACTCGCAGTCCGCAGCCAAAATAATCCGGTGATCGGGGTCGATAATCTCGGGGTCTTCGCGCCAGATGTTCCAGGCCGTGCTTCGGAACGGAACACCCAGATACAGGCCCCCTTCCACACCTAACCGATCTAGTCGATGCACTCCGCCGTGGGCAGCAACATCCAGAGCCACTTGTGCCCCGAGACTTTCGCCGAACTGGAAGATCCGAGGCCGACGGACTTCGGGTATTCGCTGGACTCGGTCACGGATCGCTTCAAGGACTGCGCCCTGAAGCCGGGTTCCCTCTTTGGTTGTGTCTAGAGCCAGAAAAGACGGCAGCATGGCGTACTGAGGCACCACGATGGCGCAGTTTCCTCGAGCTAGGTACTCCAAAGCTTCGGCCATAATGTAGTTCACGTAGCCGACACCCGTCGGTGACGCGACGACGATAATGGAGCGTTCAAAAGCACCGAGCGCATCGAGTTCCT
>JAOZTQ010000245.1 GCA_029939085.1 Candidatus Nanopelagicales bacterium | reverse complement strand
ATGTCCGTAGCTGAGTCGAGTCTCAGCGGTGAGCACGTAGCAGCCCTAGTCGAGATATGCGGGAAAGCAGCCGTATCGGTTACCTCCGGTGACCGGATCATGCACGCGGCCGGTTGCTCACTTATCGACTACCTGCAGTTGCGCAACCAGGAATCGATTTCAGTGCCCGACGCCGTGCTGCGACCTACCGATCATGACATGGTTCGGGAGCTGTTGAGCTATTGCTCAAATAACAATATCGCGGTCGTCCCGTTTGGCGGGGGGACCTCAGTCGTTGGTGGTTTATCCCCCGGCAGAGGTAGTAGCCCCGAAATGGCGTGGATTGCCATCGCAATGGATCAGATGAATCGGGTCGTGGAGATCGACGAGATTTCTCAGACGGTTCGGGTGGAACCTGGAATCACCGGACCTCAGCTCGAGGCAGTCCTCGAAGCTCGAGGTTTCACGTTAGGTCATGTGCCGCAGTCTTGGGAGCGGGCAAGTATCGGCGGTTACGTGGCAACCCGTTCGGCTGGCCAAGCATCGAGTGGCTTTGGTCGGTCTGATGACATGGTTGAATCGCTTCGCGTTGCTACACCGATCGGTGAACTGGAGCTAGGAAAGTCGACGAGGAGCGCAGCGGGGCCAGATCTGCGCCAGTTATTTATCGGTTCTGAAGGCGCTTTGGGAATCATCACGGCGGTGACTCTGCGCATTCGCAGAAGTGCAGCCGCTACTCGATATGAAGGATTCATGTTGCCGGATTGGGGAAGCGGTGTGGCTGCTTTCCGCGAGATGGCGCAGACGAGAGCCACCGCCGACATCATGCGGCTGTCTGATCCGTTCGAGACGAAGGCCTCACTCACGATGTCAGGACCGCAGGGTAGAGCAGGAGAACTCTTCCACAGATATCTGGGACTGCGTAATGTCAGAGACGGCAATCTGGCCATCTTGGGTTGGGAGGGTGCCAGTCGCGAGTTGGTGGGGGCACGCCGCAAGGCCGCCGCTCGGATTATCCGGGCACATGGCGGTATAACACTAGGCACTTCGGTGGGATCGGCCTGGCGGCAACATCGGTTTGACGGGCCCTATCAGCGAGACGTGTTACTGGATGCGGGTTACATCGCGGAGACTGTCGAGACTGCTACGCATTGGCGGGATCTTGGGGAGCTCTATTTCGGTGTTCGCGATGCGCTTCATCGGGCATTGAGCGATCAGGGTCCGACGCCGTATGTGATGTGCCATATATCCCACGTCTACGAGACAGGTGCCTCGCTGTACTTCACTGCTATTGCCGGGGCTAGTGCTGATCCAGTCGCTCAATGGCAAGTAGCGAAAACAGCAGCTACCGAGGCAATGGTTCGCCATAAGGGAACGATCACCCATCATCATGCGGTTGGCCGTGATCACGCACCCTGGCTCACAGATGAGATTGGGATTGAGGGAGTGCGCGTACTGCGCAGCCTCAAAGCAGCGGTAGATCCGGGAAGAGTTATGAATCCTGGTGTATTGCTGCCGAATCCGAGCCGCGACTGAGTTGTTCCCAGTTAGGGAATCGATGTCAACTCAGATTCGATTGCACTATTGGTTCCGGGGAGCTCACGTTGACCGCCAACGACTAAGTTCAATACCAAGTCGACTTCAGGGTAACCGCGTGCATCGAGTTCATCGCGCAGTGACTGTGGATCCAACGTGGGTGGTGGTCCGATTGCTACCACATCCATTTTTTGATTCTGAACCTCGTAGGTGATGATTTTCCAACCCGATTTCTCGGCCCACTCGGACACAACACTCGCGGCTGAATACTTGACCCGGGTATCGGTTACAAGTCCTGCTGTGGCGAAGCTCAACGGAATCGCTACGACAAGCACGGTAAGGACAACAACCGCAAGCGTGCTGCCACGCAACTGGCCCACTGGATGCCCGGCCGCGGCCGCCGTGTCACGTACCTGGTAGATCAGCAATACCAATGTCGCGGTGAGGATGATCGCAGTCACGTTTGTCAGGAACAGCAGCAGCGCTCCAAATGCCTTGTCATAGGCGCCAGCTTCAAAGGTCAAACCAATGACAGCCAGCGGTGGCACTAGCGAGATCGCGATGGCGACCCCAGGCAGGGTGTCGGCAATATCTGAACGCACGAGAGCGAAGGCACCGACCGTTCCAGTCGCCAGTGCAGCTACGAGATCCAAAAGGCGCGGATTGGTTCGGGAGTTCACCTGGGAGTTGCCATCAATCACTGAGGAAACTGGATCAAGTAGTCCTACGAGATAACCGATGAGGATGACGAGTAAAGCACCGCCGACAACTACGCCCAGGGACCGCAGCATACGGTTGCGATCCGCGATCACCAAGGCGAAAGCCGTGCCCAGAATAGGTGTCATTAAGGGAGCGACGATCATGGCTCCGATGACCGTCGCAGTTGAGTCCGCGACCACGCCTGCCGTCGCAATGACACCGGCAAGGCCTAGCAACATCCAAAAAGCGGAGTACTTGCGTCGTGGATTCTTGCCGTAGGACAGGAGAACGGCATTCGCCATGCGTTCGATGTCGTCAGATTGCACTGATGGTCGCTGCATCTCGATACCGCCTTACTGGAACGCCGACATCACAGGGTCGGTCTACGAGTCGGTCCAGGCTAGTCGTTTGACCTGGGTGCTGGCGGTGAAATGAACGAGCGGTCTGCGATACCAGCCGGAATGGTCTGCTTGGCGTCCATCAGTTGGTGACCGGTAAATGGTCAAGACCTAGCGACAGTTGTCGGCTGAGCCGCGCCGAG
>JAOZTQ010000037.1 GCA_029939085.1 Candidatus Nanopelagicales bacterium | reverse complement strand
CTCGACGACTCGTTTCCGGACTTGGTCAACAATGTGCGCGTCGTGAGTCGCCATGACAATGGTCGTACCAGTGCGATTAATGCGATCGAGCAACTTCATGATTCCGATGCTGGTATTCGGATCAAGGTTCCCGGTCGGCTCGTCTGCAATGAGAATCTCTGGTCGATTGACGAATGCGCGCGCTATCGCAACACGCTGCTGTTCACCGCCGGAGAGTTCGTGTGGAAAGCGTTTTTCTTTACCCTCCAGGCCAACCATTTCCAAAACCTCGGGCACAACCTTGCGGATATGCCCACGGGGTTTACCAATCACTTCGAGCGCGAAGGCCACATTTCCGGCGACCGTTTTGTTCGGCAAGAGGCGAAAGTCTTGAAAGACTGTGCCGATTTGCCGACGCAGCTGCGGGACTTTCCAACTAGACAACTTACCCACATTCTTTCCGGCGACCCAGACGGTCCCAGCCGAGGGCTTGTCTTCCTTGAGGCATAACCTCAGAAAAGTCGTTTTTCCTGAGCCAGATGGACCGACCAGAAAAACGAAGTCGCCCTTTTCTATCTCGACAGACACATCGCGCAGCGCGGGGCTATGTTGCGTCTTGTATTGCTTCGAGACATTGTCAAAGCGAATCATTCGCTTCCTTCCCACAGATCAGGTCAGCGGCGTCTCAGTGTATGCCGGGAATTTGGCTTCCGGCGGATATCCAACGAAAAACCTTTCGGCCTGTCATTGGTCGTTTTGGTACGGCAATCGAATACTCTTGAGAAGCTGGGATGTGCGGCACTGTCAGGTATCGCCTTGAAATGATCTTCGTAACCAAATCGTTATAAAACGGTGATGCGAGTCACGTTCGGAAATTGCATGATAGAGGCACCCAACGGGCCGTCGGGAATTTCCCCCCCAACCCCGAACGGCCGCGCCGCATGGCGGCGCAACACCCTCCAGGTGAGAGGTCCCGGGATATTCCCCCCCCATTCCCGGGGCCTCTGTGTTTTCCGGACTTACTCAGCCACCGTTTCGGTTCTTCGCCATCGAATGCCCGACTCGACAAAGTCATCGATCTCACCATCGAGAACATTTGCCGTATTACCTGTTTCGGTACCCGTACGCAGATCCTTAACCATTTGGTAGGGGTGCAGTACATATGACCGCATTTGATCACCCCAGGATCCACTGGCGTCACCTTTCAGCGCATCCATCTCGGCCTTTTCCTCTTGCCGCCTGAGCTCAAGGAGGCGTGACTGCAGCACTCGCATAGCCGCCGCCCGATTTTGAATCTGCGACTTCTCGTTCTGACAGGAAACAACAATGCCGGTAGGCACGTGGGTAATTCGGACAGCAGAATCCGTCGTGTTTACACTCTGACCGCCCGGACCAGAGGATCGAAAAACATCGACGCGAATATCACTTTCGGGAATATCGATATGGTCGGTCTGCTCAGTGATCGGGAGCACTTCGACTCGGGCAAACGATGTTTGCCTACGCCCCTGATTGTCGAATGGCGAGATCCTCACCAACCGATGCGTTCCCTGCTCGACACTAAGTGTCCCGTACGCATAGGGCGCGTCCACCTGAAATGTCGCGGACTTAATTCCAGCCTCTTCTGCATAGGACACGTCCAAAACTTCATGTTTCCAACCATGACGTTCGCAGTAACGCGTATACATTCGAAGCAACATCTGGGTCCAGTCAGCTGCGTCTACACCACCTGCTCCAGAGTGCACGTGAACCAGGGCGCCACGTTGGTCGTAGTTTCCGGATAACAGCGTGCGAACTTCCATCTCTGCGATCTCTGTCGTGAGTTCGGCTAGTTCCGCGCCTGCTTCTGCCGCGACATCTGAGTCGTTCTCGGCATCAGCCAACTCTTGCAGCACGAGGACGTCGTCCAATCTGGAGCGAAGGCTCTCGACTCGTCTGACTTCATTTTGCAGAAAGGAAAGCCGCGATGTGACCTGCTGTGCCCGTTCTTGGTCGTCCCAAAGACCCGGATCCGACGCCTGCTTTTCGAGTTCGGAGATTTCCTTGTGGGCCGCATCCACGTCGAGCACATCCGTAATTGAAGTCAGCGTTGCGCTGAGTGAAGCAATCCTTGCTGAGAAATCAATATCGGCCACACGTCTCAGGGTACGGCAGAGTTCGACAAGCCCTTACGACCGTGACTGAGCCACCAACGTTCGCATGGCACGTAACGCGACGCTCAGGGAGGCAAGATCGTGTCGCTCCAAGAGTGAAATCTGACGCAATGTTGCCTTAACCCGGGATGTCTCAGCAAAGTTCGCTTCTTCCCACTGCCCAATTCGGTCTTCAGCAGTCGAGGCGCTGTCGGTTGCCCGCTCGATTTGTGCCGTCAGAGATGCCAGCACCTGGTAGAGGTCACTTCGCATAGCCTGGCGGGCTAATGCATCCCACCTGTCCTCTCGAGGCAGACCGGATATCCGAGTAAGGAACTCATCGACTTCATAGTGCTCACTTACCGCGAAATACAGGCGAGCCGTGGGTTCTGGTTGTGAGTCAGTCCGCTCGGCAATCCGGGCAACGTCAAGCAAACTAAATCGGTACAACAGGGAAGCCGCGAGCGTTGCTAGATCCTCCGGAATACCTTGGCCGACAAGTCTTGCCGCGATGGACTGCAGCCGTCGCAGTTCTCCACCCCGCAGCATGTCCGGAAGTTGTGGACCAAGCTCCGCGACTATAGGTGAATACCGTGGTACCTCCGTCGCTAGGTTGATGCCCGAACCGTAGGTCTGGACTAACCACCTCGTGGTTCGATCAAGTAGACGTCTTACTTCGAGGTGCACCGAAGTTTGTGCGGTCGTCGACACTTTGTTGTCCAAAGCCGAGGTCTGTCGCCATAGTTCGGATAAGTCGAAGACATCCCGCGTGAAAGCGAAGCCATGTACAACCTCGAGCGGTTGTGCGCCGGTTTCCTCACTTACTCGGAAGACAAACCCGATACCGCCATGATTCACGGTTTCGTTCACGACCGCCGTGCGGATAATCCCAGCCGCTAGTGGATGTTGTGAAAGTCGATCGGCAAATCGATCTGTCAACTGCTCCGGAAAGTATTTCGCTAGAACCGGTCGGTAATACGGTTCTGCGGAAATATCCGTATGTTCCAGAGACGTACTCAAAGTCATTTTGGAGTACGCCAATAAAACGCTCAACTCTGGTGACGTTAGTCCCTGGTGTAGAGCCAATCGCTCCGCTATCTCCTCATCTGTGGGCAACGACTCAAGTTTGCGATCCACCACGCCATCAGCAACCCACTGTTGAATCAAACGTTGATGAACCGGCAACATAGCCGGTGCTTGCGCCCTGGCGGTGCCGAGAACCAAATTCTGCGCATAGTTGTCGTCAAGGACTAGAGCGGAAACCTCATCGGTCATCGCACTCAGCATTTCATTTCGTTGCTTCATAGTGAGATCACCGGACTGAATCACGTCACTGAGCAAGATCTTGATATTTACTTCGTGATCAGATGTGTCCACACCGGCCGAGTTGTCTATGGCATCGGTATTGAGTCGGACTCCATTGAGGGCAGCTTCGATCCGTCCCGGTTGAGTTAGGCCAAGATTTCCGCCCTCTCCTACGACAGCCACTCGAAGCTCATTACCGTTTACTCTGACCGAGTCATTTGCTTTGTCGCCAACATCCACATTGGTCTCGTGCTCTGACTTGACGTAAGTTCCGATGCCACCGTTCCACAGCAACTGTGCCTCAGAGCAAAGGATTCCCTTGATGAGTTCCGCCGGACTCAGTGAGTTGGCATCGGTCGACAGCGACAAAGCCTCACGGATCTCATCACTAATCGGGATCGACTTTGCGGCCCGAGAGAAAACTCCACCTCCATCGGAAATTACGTTGCGGTCGTAGTCATCCCATGAGGATCGAGCGAGTTGAAACATTCGCTCTCGCTCTCGGAAGGATGAACTCGCATCCGGCTTGGGATCAATAAAGATATGCCGATGATCGAAGGCGGCAATCAATCGGATGTGGCGACTCAGCAACATACCGTTGCCGAATACATCGCCGCTCATGTCCCCGATGCCGACACACGTGAATTCTTGCGTCTGGGTATCGATGTCCATTTCCCGAAAATGCCGTTTAACTGATTCCCAAGCACCGCGGGCCGTGATGCCCATCAGTTTGTGGTCGTAGCCATCAGAGCCTCCGGAAGCGAACGCATCTCCTAACCAGAACTCGTATTCCTCAGCTATGGAGTTAGCGAGATCTGAAAATGTTGCAGTTCCCTTGTCTGCAGCAACCACCAGATATGGATCGTCACCGTCGTGGCGCACAACATCGGTAGGTGGAACAACCTCACCCGAGACACGATTGTCGGTGAGGTCGAGTAAGCCAGAGATAAACCGAACGTATGCGTGTTTACCAGCTGCCACGAAACCCTCTCGGTCGGAAGCATCTGGGAGTTGCTTAGCAATAAATCCGCCCTTCGCCCCATCCGGAACGATGACGGTATTTTTCACTTCCTGGGCCTTCACTAATCCAAGGATTTCAGTTCGAAAATCTTCTCTTCGATCACTCCAGCGCAGTCCACCACGTGCGACTGATCCGAAACGCAGATGTACCCCTTCAACAACCGGCGAATACACCCAGATTTCGAACATTGGGCGGGGCTCCGGTAAGCCCGGGATTTCGCGGGGCAAGAACTTGAATGCCACTTGCAGCGGGGAAAGCGAATCATGGTTTTGAAAAAATGTCGTGCGTACGCAATGCACGATCAGGGAGAGCAGAAATCTCAGGATGCGATCGGCGTCGAGTGAGGCGATGGCATCGATCCGCTCCAGAATCGACTGCTCAAGTTCGCTGGAGCGTTTTTCTCTCTCGGATTCGACCGCCGGATCGAAACGGGTTCGGAACAAGTCCACAAGTGAAGCGGTCACGCCCGGGTTCTTGATCAACACCTCTTCGATATAGGACTGAGAGAAAGACAGATTGGCCTGGCGCAAGTACCGCATCATTGCCCGAAGCACCACAACCTCTTGCCATTGCAGCGCAGCACGCAAGACCAGCGAATTGAAGCCATCATTCTCCGCTCGACCTGACCAAATCGCCAGGAAGGTCTCCTCGAACCGTTTCTTCAGACTCTCGTGATCAGCATGCTGATCGTCGGGAAACTCGAGGCCCAAATCGTAAATGCGGTAAGGAACATCGTCACTCACCGGCAGAGTGAAGGGACGCTCATCGATGACATGAACACCCATATTTTGCAGGATTGGCAAGATCAGAGATAAAGACAGCGCATCGCCTGATCGGTAAATCTTCAGTCGACGGTGCCGATCATCAACTTCATAGGGTCGATACAGGTTGAGGACCATCTCACCCTGTTTGAGTTGGTCAAGTTGGCGCACATCGGCGACTCCGGTTCGAGCCGCGAAAGCCTCTTTATAGGCCTCAGGGATCGCGCCGCGAAAACGCGCGGCTAGTTGCGCGCCCTCCTCTTCCCCAATAGCGTCTACCAGCTCTTCATCGAAGGAGTCCTCCCACGATCGAACCGCCGCCACAATCTCGCGCTCCAAGAGCTGTTGATCTGGTACCGGAAGATTCTCACCGGGTGCCACTCGCACCACAAAATGCAGTCGGGCCAGGACGCTTTCCGATACCCGCGTCTGATATTCGGCTGAGGAGCCATTGAGTGCATCGCAAAGAATACTCTCGATCTGCAAACGCACTTGAGTCGTGTACCGGTCACGTGGCAAATACACCAGACATGACATAAATCGCTCGTAGGCATCTCGACGGAGAAAAAGTCGAACCCGGCGACGCTCCTGAATCTGCAGCACCGCAACCGCCGTGGCGTACAACTCTGCGACGGTCACTTGAAATAACTCATCACGCGGATACGTTTCCAGAAAGAGCTGTAGGTCTTTACCGCTGTGTGAATCAGGGGCAAAGCCGCTGAGCTCCGCCACTTTCTTCACTTTGGCACGCAGAACCGGAATTCCTTCCACGCTGTGCGTATAAGCCGATGCAGCATAAAGACCAAGGAATCGATGCTCGCCGATAACTGATCCTGAATCGTCAAAGCGCTTTACGCCCACGTAATCAAGGAAGGCAGACCGATGAACTCGGGACTTGGAATTCGCCTTCGTAAGAAGTAGTGGCGTCTGTTCAAGTGCGCGCTCCTGCACAGCCGCTGGCAACTGCGAGAGTAAGCGTCGACGTTCATCACCACCACGGGTTATACCTAGACCACTTCCTGGGACCACAGCTAGCGATTGCTCATCACCTTCTTTAACTACGTCGTAATTTCTATAACCCAAAAAAGTGAAATTTCCATCGGCCAGCCAGGCGAGGAATGTAGCTGCTTCCTCACGATCAAGAGCATCAACTTTGTCGACATTGCTGTCGATCAGCTCCCGCGCAATAGCAGCGGCTCGCTCCCGCATCGGACCCCAGTCTTCAACTGCAGAACGTACATCGACTAGAACAGCGGCCAAAGCCTCCTCTAGGGCAGACAGTTCATCAGCGTCAGACTCTCGATCGATATCTATGTGAATCCACGACTCAAGATCTTGGTCCGACTCAGCGTCAGGTGCGGCCGTCGATTGAAGTTCTCCGCTGTCATCTCGTGCTACCTGAAATCGAGGGTGGATTACGAGGTGTATCGACCGCCCAGCACCAGCTAGCGCCGCTGATAGTGAGTCAACAAGGAATGGTGAGTCGTCAACAACTGCCTCCACCACAGTGTGTCCATTCGACCAACCGTGTTCGGCAATAGTTGGGTTATAGACACGTAGCAACGCTTCACCGTTCGCTCGCACTTGCGCGAGTTGACGCTGGGAGAGAGCCAGACCTAATAAGTCAACTGGATCACTTTCTTGCAGGTCGAATGCCGCGACATTGGCAAAGAATTCAACTAAGTATTCAGTCAAGTCCGGAACCGTCTCGCCGCCAAGCGATCTTCCCTCGGCTACGGCTGCCGCGATGGCATCCGCTCGCACCCGCTCCTCGGTTCCGCCCGTCGCACTAAAGTCCAACGGCGGCGGTCGGACTGTCATGATCCGAGCCTATCCTCGCCTCCACTACGGTTGCCGGTCTTTACCGGTCCCGCCGCTTACGAGAAATATTCGACCACCTACGGCATGCTTTAGTCAGATATTCCCGACTTGGAGACAACATGACCAAGAAGCTTGAGAAAACTCAGCGTTATGACGCGACACCAGAGCAGGTCTGGGACATGTTGCTCAATGAAGAGTTCGTCCAGGAGAAGTGCACGGCGGCAGGCGCAACCGAAGTATCTGTCGAAACTCTTCAGGAAGATGGGGGCACAACCCTCGTTTGTCGAAGGGTCCTACCCGCCAAGCTGCCAGGTTTTGCAAAAAAATTCGTGGGTGACTCAATCACCATCACCGAGACACAACGGTGGAAAGATCCCAGTGGTGAAACTCGATCGGCGGAATATCTCGCTGATTTCGGCGATAACCCGATCTCAATGCAGGGCACAATCACAGTCGAACCGGATGGGGACGGAACCCTTGTGCGAAGTGTGGCGCAGGTGAAGTGCACAGTCGCTTTTGTGGGCGGAAAGATCGAAGGGGTAGCCGTAGATTGGACCGATAAGTATCTCGACAAAGAAAATAAAGTCGGCAAGGAGTGGCTCGCGCGAGGCTAGTGCTCGGGTCCGAGTCTCGGACTTTCGCACGAGTGCGGATTCACGAAGTTAGCGAGCAGTCCTACATAACCCTCGGTCAGAACGCTGGGCCAAAGTCGCGATGACTTCTGTTGATCCAGTTCTACCTGGCGCGCCCTCACACCTCTGGTTACTCGCGATCACTCCATATGTGGGTAGCGATGATCGATGGGTGGGTCAAAGGTTTCCTTAATCGAACGCGTGCTAGTCCATCGCATCAAGTTTTGCGCGGCCCCGGCCTTATCGTTGGTTCCGGACGCACGAGCACCACCAAACGGTTGTTGGCCGACTACGGCCCCCGTCGGTTTATCGTTTATGTAGAAATTTCCAGCGGTATAGCGAAGCCGGTGCATCGCATCCACTACCGCGGCCCGGTCTTGAGCAATGATGGATCCGGTCAATGCATACGGCGAGGCTCCATCTAGTTGCTGCAAAACTGCGTCGTAATCGCTGTCCTCGTAGACATGCACCGAGAGGATAGGACCGAAATATTCAGTCGAAAAATACTCGGCATCGGGGTTGCTGCACTCCAAAAGGGTCGGGCGCACAAAATAACCTTCTGAGTCATCGGCACTACCACCGGCAAGAACTTCGACTGAATCATCCGCCGCAGCACGTTGTTGCACCGCGGCCAGTTTGTCGAATGATCGACGGTCAATGACTGCAGACATGAAGTTGCTGAAGTTCAAAACGCTTCCCATATCGAGGGACTCCGTTGTGGCGACGATCTGATCTCGAATCCGCGACCACACACTGCGTGGCACGTATGCCCGCGATGCAGCCGAGCATTTCTGTCCCTGATACTCAAAGGCACCACGGACTAGTGCGGTCACGGTAACGGCTGGGTCAGCGGACGGGTGCACCATTACAAAGTCTTTGCCGCCGGTCTCACCCACAATGCGCGGATAACTCCGATAGTTCTCAATATTGTTGCCGACTGAGCGCCAAAGCTTTTGAAACACCGCAGTTGAACCAGTGAAATGGATACCCGCAAGATCCGGATCATTGAGGACTACTTCTGATACGGGTGGTCCAAACCCGGTGACCATATTGATGACGCCTGGTGGCATACCGGCCTCCACCAAAAGTTCCATAAGCAGTGAAGCCGCGAACTGCTGGGTGGGCGCCGGCTTCCAGATGACGGTGTTCCCCATCAGGGCAGGCGCGGTGGGAAGGTTTCCAGCTATTGCTGTGAAATTAAACGGCGTAACTGCGTATACGAATCCTTCGAGCGGGCGATGGTCACTCCGATTCCATACGCCCCGAGAGGAGATCGGCTGTTCGGCCAAAATATCCCGAGCAAATGCGACATTGAATCGCCAAAAATCGATCAACTCACAGGCCGAATCAATCTCGGCCTGAATGGCCGTCTTTGACTGTCCGAGCATCGTGGCGGCATTGAGAGTGTCACGCCATGGTCCCGCCAAGAGATCTGCGGCCTTAAGCAGAATCGCGGCGCGATCGTCGAAGTCCAAATCGCGCCAACTGGGCGCCGCCTCCTTAGCCGCAGCCAAAGCCCGCTCAGCATCAGCAGACATACTTTCGTTACCGACGCCGAGTACCCGTTCATGGGCATGTGGTTGCACGACAGAAAATTCTTCTCCAGATGCCGGCAGCCAGTTCCCACCGATGTACTGGGCGAAATCGCGCGGCGCACCCCGATCAAGTTCGGCTAAGCGCTGCTGTAACGAATCGCGGTGCGGGCTTCCTGGTTCGTAGTTGCGAATCGGTTCGTTAATGGGCTTCGGGGTATTGGAAACAGCGTCCACCGGGTCCTCCGTTTAGTCCACAAGTTGGTGCCTCATCCTTGCACCGCTGAGCCCAAGGTCGCACCTCTTTATCTGGTGCGAGAGCGGGCTCGGAGGTTACCCGACTTCCGAAAGATGATCTGGTCCCACGTTCTCCGGATCCCGCAGAGCTTGCACACTGGTTCGCAACGAGGTTTCTAACACATCTATCCGGCGAGGTAGATCCATGACATTCCCACCCATGGCCTCGAGATCCTCCGGACCAGGCCCGATGATGGTGACCTGACATCCTTTTGAACGCAATTTCTCAGCTTCGCGCAGGCAGCGTTTTGTCACCTGCAACCGCCAGCGACGTTCCAACCGGGTGAAAAGCTCATTCGGGCGATCAAGATGAAAAGACACCATAGGCGCCAAAACAAATACTTCGTCTAGACCTTGTCCGGCTAAGAGATCCACATTCGTGGCCGACCAGGTTCCCCCGTCGATATATTCCCTATCGCCGATCA
>JAOZTQ010000244.1:1570-2777 GCA_029939085.1 Candidatus Nanopelagicales bacterium | reverse complement strand
GTATTGCCTCGGACTATGGAATCGTCTACAACTACCAGTCGTTTGCCTTCGATAACTCCGCGCAGTGGATTGAGCTTCAATCGGATGCCCAGTTGTCGGATTGACTGTGACGGCTGAATGAATGTGCGCCCCACATAGGAGTTCTTCACAAGACCCTCCGCGAACGCAATTCCCGACTCTTGTGCATACCCAATCGCCGCATACCGACCTGACTCTGGCACTGGGATAACAAGATCCGCATCGGCGGGAAATTCTCTCGCCAGTTGCCGGCCAACCCCGGTCCGAACCGCTTCCACCTGCTTACCGGAAATGCGGGTATCCGGCCGAGCAAGGTATACGAATTCGAAAAGACATCCCTTTGGGTCAGCGGGGGCGAAGCGATGTGATCTAACGCCTGAGTCGTCGATAGCTATTAGTTCACCTGGTTCGATCTCTCGAACGAAGGTAGCCCCAACAATGTCTAACGCGGCTGTCTCACTCGCGACTACCCAGCCCTGCTGGAGACGGCCCAACACCAGCGGTCGGATGCCATGTGCATCTCTCGCGGCATACAAAGTGTGCTGATCCATGAAGACCATGGAAAAAGCACCACGCAGATCAGGGAGAACCGCCAGAGCCGCCTCCACCATGTCGTTACTGGAGTGGGCGGCGAGGAGAGTGGCCACCAACTCGGTATCTGATGTGGCACCGCCGGCGCGCAGTTCTAGTTCACCGGACTCCGCAGCGACAACCGCGACCCGCTCAGCCAGCTCATCTGTATTTGTCAGATTCCCGTTATGGCCTAGGGCGATACTTCCGCTCGGAGTCGGTCGAAACGTGGGTTGCGCATTCTCCCAAACACTTGCTCCCGTTGTGGAGTAGCGGGAGTGACCAATAGCGAAATGACCCGGCATACTTTCCAGCACCGACTCATTGAAGACCTGAGAAACTAGCCCCATGTCCTTGTAGACGACGATCCGACTTCCGTCGCTCACCGCGATACCGGCAGACTCTTGGCCGCGATGTTGCAGCGCGTACAGGCCGAAGTAAGTCAGCTGGGATACGGCTTCTCCGGGCGCCCATATTCCAAAGACGCCGCACTCGTCTTGCGGACCCTTGTCGTGATCTAGGAGGTTGTGATTTAACCGCCCGTCTCCACCTGTCACCGCTCCAGTGTAGGGGGAGGGTCCGGCTCACCGAAATCATCACCCGGCGCGGTTAGTTCTGC
>JAOZTQ010000244.1:0-1470 GCA_029939085.1 Candidatus Nanopelagicales bacterium | reverse complement strand
CATTTCTACCGTGGCTTTCGGGGTACCTCGTCGATGGGCTGGTCCAGGAACTAGTTGCACCGCAGCGACCGGTACCACGCGCAGTTCCACGGAACGGCCGGGGAACTGAGCGGCAATGTCGTTGAGCGCACTACGAACTGCAACTGCTGCTGCGGCAGTATCCGGCGAACCTGGGTCCCAGCCTTGTAGCGCCTCTTGTGTTTCAGATGACAACTCGGCCCGGTGCAAAGAGGTCACTCACCCAAAGACTGTAAATCGTCAGCAATTAAGTTCCGGCGCTGCTCCTCGCTGACGTCTGCGCGGTCTGGGTTTCGCGCCAGTGCGAGTGAATCCAATAGCGAAAGGCAGATTCGCCGGTGATACGCCAGCGCCTGACGTGGGTCGCTGGAAAGACGATCGGCGTATCGCGCGATGATTCGCGACTCCTGATCTAGCGAATCCAGATAACCACCGGTGACACCCAACAAGATCAAAGCGGGGTGATGTGGCGTGAACATTTGTCGTGCTAACCGGGGTCGACCCCCGTAAACGTTCAGAACTTCCCTATCGAGGAAACCCAACTCAGTCAGATGTTCCAACTTGCCAGTGGCGACGACAACTCCTGCGTAGTAATCAGTGCTGATGGCGTCGGTCTTGAGATCCCGACTTGTCACGCCAAGTGCATCAATATCTTCAATCTCTTCAACCGCGATAACGTCATGCCCATCGAGAACTTGTGAATCCCCCGGGAAATCGAGGTCTGAGGTTCGGTCATATCCAATCGCTGGAATACCTACTGCTGCTAAAGCCCTTAACGCAGCTGAGCCTCGAGTACCAGCACCCACAACCGCCCACGCCTCGGGAAGTGGGTCGATTGGGCTCGGTCTGCGTTGGACAGGAGCCACGGGAGCAAGTGTCACAAGAACCTCCAAGCCCCTAGAAGCCGCCACCGAAGTGAGGGAATCGTAGTCATCGCCGTTGCTGAATCGTAACTCGGAATCGATGGCCGTAGACTCTTGGGGTGGTTCTCGACGTAACCGCCGGCGTATGGCTGGTGACCCTGGCCGTCATAGTTGGGCTTTTTGCTCTCGATTTAGGTCTTGCGATCGCACGACCGCACGCGGTGGGCTTTCGTGAAGCAGCAATCTGGTCGATCTTCTACATCGCAGTCGCAGTCGTTTTCGGAGTCATTTTCGCTATTTGGGCGGGTGGCGATTTCGGAGCTCAATACTTCTCGGGCTACATCGTCGAGAAAACTCTCAGCATCGATAACCTCTTCGTTTTCGTCATCATCATGTCGGCTTTCGCCGTTCCGCCGAAATACCAGCAGAAACTGTTGATCCTGGGTATTGCCTTGGCGCTCGTGATGCGGGCAATCTTCATTGCAATCGGCGCGACCTTATTGGCTTATTTCTCATTTATGTTCCTGCTGTTTGGTCTGCTGCTGATCTACACCGGCTTCGCGCTCTACAAACATCGCGATGAAGATCC
>JAOZTQ010000036.1:2087-10013 GCA_029939085.1 Candidatus Nanopelagicales bacterium | reverse complement strand
AATTGGATTTACACGAATGCGTAAACCGCTGCGAAGATACCCGCAAATATCAAAACAAAGATCACGAGACGCTTAACGGTCTGACCCGTACTCGGGGGAGTCTCCGATTCGCCTGAGGCTTCATCCGCGACTTGCGCACGCCCACCCGGATGTCGCAATGCGGCGACCGCAGCCAAAAACATCATGGCTGCCATGCCATAGACCACGATACTTAAGGCGCTCGCAAAGTCAGTCGGGATTTCCTGCAGAAATTGTTTCGCGGAACCTGAAGGAACATTTGCCAAAGCGCCAGCCGCTCCGCCACTTGTCTGTCCGCTCACGCTCGCAACGAGGGTCTCAGACTCACTTTCACTGAGCCCAAACTTTTCGGCACTTGCTGTGATGTTGTCCGCGATGCGATTCGACATGATCGAACCCAGAATCGCCAAACCGAGTGCCGCCGCATAGTTTCTAACGGTCTGAGTGATTCCAGTGACTTCGCCGTAGGTCGCATTTATCGCGCGATTCACAGCATCAGTGCTAGCGGGCCCAAGCATAAGCCCAGCCCCAGCACCAGCAACAACTATCCACGGCGCTACCTGAGACTCACTCAACGAGTCAGCATTAAATGCCCATCCGGCGTAACCTACTGCACCGATCAAACCACCAAGAATCATCGGTAGCTTCGATCCCTTGGAGTCGAGCAGCGCACCACCGATCTGAGCGGCGACGACGAATCCAACAAAGAACCACATCAGGAAAATCCCGGCCTCCTGTGCGGTGTAACCGAGCGCAGCTTGCGCATAAACGCTCAGGAAGAAGAACACGGGTACGAAAGCCATCGACAAGAAAAATAAAACCCCATTGTCAGCCTGGAACGCGCGATCCTTGAAGATCTGCATCTTGATGAGGGGGTATTCCCGACTGAGTTCGTACTTCACGAACGCCGCCAGGATGATGACGCCGCCGATGATGCAGCCAAGCGTTGCCGGGCTCGTCCAACCCCACGTACTCGCTTGTTGGAAGCCAACGACTGATAAGCCCATACCGGCGATAGTGAAGAGTGCACCACCCCAGTCGATCGGTTCGTCTTGCCGCTCCGTATTGACCTGACACCGTGCCGTCAAAATCAAGGCCAAGACAGCAATCGGAATGTTTACCCAGAAGATCGAGCGCCAGTCCCATTCCACCAGGTAGCCGCCCACGAGGGGGCCAATGGCTGTGAGGCCACCGGTGATGGCGAAGAACAACGCCAAAGCTCGACCACGTCCCTGGGGTGGGAATGAAGCTACAACGATTGCTAGTGCTGCCGGGAACAACATCGCAGCACCGACGCCTTCAATGGCCCGCCAACCAATCAGCCAGGCCCCCGCTAGATCGCCACTCGGAGTGAGCCCACACATCAATGAGGAAAAGCCAAAGACAAAAGTACCCAGGACCACCATTCGTTTATGTCCGTAGACATCAGCCATGCGACCCATGAGGGCGAATGTGGCAGCCAGCCCTACCAAATAACTGTTGATGATCCACTGCACAGCTTGATCTGTAATTCCCAGATCTTGCTCTATGACCGGCGCCCCAATGGAAACGATCGTCATATCGATGAACGTCATACCGGTCGCAAAGACCATGGCGGTTAATGCCAAAGTGCGATGCGACTTCGGTGGCGGGGCGGGCACACCAGTCTTTGTGGAACTACCGGGGTCGGAGGAACTTGAGGTATCGGACACGCTTGATTGTCCCGTCCCACATTCTTCGAGTCCACTCAACTCGCGGGAGGGAACGGTTCGACCCACGGTATGCAGCCGTTGCGTTTCTAGACCGAACTTTAGATTTCTGTGAGTCTATGACGTCGATGTCTCAAGTCTACTTGCCCAGTGCCGATACACCATCTAGGCGCAAGGAGAACCATGAAGACCCCCACTGGGATCTTCGCGGCCATGATTTTGCTCGTCACGGTGGTGGTGGCGGCACCTTTGGCAACCGCGAAATCCTCTGGCAGCAGTTTCGAATATCTGCACACACAGCCCGAACATCCTCAACTACCAGTGCGGTGGGACCCTTGTGCCACCACAACCTGGAGTTGGTCTGCCGGCACGAAACGTGATCACCGACTGACTCGTAAAGCTTTTCGAAAAATCACAGCGGTCAATGGGATGCGCTTTAAGCAGATTCGCGACGGCAAAGCCGACATCACAATCGAATATGGCAACCTGACTGCGGGCGAGGCCGGGCGAGGTGGATTCGGTTATCGAGGACAGCAGGGCTATCTCCATATCGCGTCGACCGGTTCGATCACCTACTCCCGACATACCCGCCGTTACAGCAAAGTCGAGCGGTTACACCTGATGATGCACGAGATTGGCCATGCAGTTGGCTTACATCATTCCCAAAACCCGCGTGACGTTATGCGATCCGGCAACTACCGAATCGGTCCGAAATTCGGCCCCGGCGATAAAGCTGGTTTGCGTTCGCTAGCCGCGGGCGGCTGCAGCGAGTTGGTCCACACTGCCACCAATTTGGTTGTGCAATCTACTGGTAGCTCTACCACCGTCAGTTGGTCGTATCCAGGCAAGTACCCCGACATCTTGACATCGGCGCGAGTCACTTCCGGAACACTTCAGAAAAGTGTCTCCGGTGAGCAGCAGGTGACTTTCTCTGAGCCTTGTGAGACGGGAGAAACGGTCTACCTCGAACTTTTCTCCGACTATGGAAAATCCCTTACCCAAACACAGTGCTGAAAACCATCGTCGAACGATTGATCTACCGCGTACTTGGATGAATCAGCACATCAGAACGCGACAGCGGCGCTAACGTAATTTGGTCTCGGTGCCCGATTGAGTCTCATACTCGGTTACCTCCGTTGGCGTCAGCACAACCCTTAGAGTTATTGGCTGACCGAAGTCAGTCTGAAGTTCCTCCGCGAGTGACTGAGGATCTGGGAATTCTTCCGGACCCGCAACCGCGATCGTGACCTCAGATCCCACACTATCTACACGAGTAACCGTCAAGTCCGGGGCATTATCGTCGACCCACTTATTAACGGTAGTTGACGCTAATGACTGGTTGCGTGATTCCGAGATGAGGCCTTGTGACGTAAACAGCAGCGGCAACAGAATCACCATCGCTGCTGAAAACACTGTACCGACCGTGAGTGCAATACTGGACGCATTCGAACGTAGGCGTCGTATTGAGGTCCAGCCCCCCATAACGAAGATAAACGTGGCTGACAACAGAATAGCCACCAAGTTGGTGAGGAATAGCAAGAAGGCACCCCAAGCATCTGACCAGGCTCCCTCTTCGAGAGTCAAACCCACAACACCTAGTGGAGGCACAAGCGCAACGGCTATTGCTACCCCAGCAAGACCACCTGCGACCCGGCGATTAATTGTGGCGAAGGCACCTGCGGCACCAGCCGCAAGTGCGATTGCCATATCTACGACGTTTGGGGATGTTCTGCTAGTGATCTGAGTGTTGCTGTCAATCGGGATGTAGTCCGGCGCCCACTGCCCAATGATGAAGGAAAGCAGTATCGCGGCCGATGCACCGAGAAAAACCATGATGAGTGAACTCGCCAAGCGAGCCTTACGACCATTGACGATCGCACCAGCGGCACCCAAGATGGGAGTCATCAGGGGTGCTATCAGCATGGCTCCGATTACGACAGCCGTTGAGTCTTGCAAAATTGCATAGGTGGCAATTGCCACGGAGAGACCCAACATGGTCCACCACGATGAGAGCTTCTGATTCTTGCCTGGCTCCTCGAAATACAGTCCCTCAGCAATTTCAGCTCGCCGTTCAAAACCGAGATCGGAGCGCTTGAACCAGGATTTCGTAATGGTCAGCAACGTACTTGCATCTATATCGGTGTGATCGTCGTTCGACTGCATGCCATAAATGAGCATCAGACCACCCAGACACACGGCGCTCACCGCAATGATTCCCAGGGAGGATTTCGCGATCGCTTCTGGTACCAAGAACAGCATGATCCCTAAGGAGGTCTGGACTCCGGCCGCGATCACGTCGTAGACCACAGATTTAGATCGCCTGAACAGTAACCGTAATCCGGCTGCCACGCCACGAAGCAACAGATAAATACCCACGAAGCGAAACATGACTATGACTGCATCAGCGAAGAAGAGGATTGAGATGCCGGTCAAAACGGAAAGTGCCGCCAAGAACACGCCGGACAGACCCACATCGCTCCAGTGTCGGATAGCCGACCAAATCTCGGTCAACCCAAATAGCACCAGCCCCGCCGATATGCACAGTGCGACGAGGGGAGTTGAAACCTCTGGGGCCATCAGAATCAACATGCCGACCAGGATGAGCACTGCACCCTTAGAGGTTGCTGGATTGACTATGACACCCAATACGGAGCGGAATGATTGGTCGACTTCATCGTTCGCAGCGGGTTTATCTGTTGCTTGCTCCATTGGGCTATTGTCGAGCCCTAGTTCCACGACGTAACGAATGCTGTAGGGCGTGTCGTATTCGATTGGGTGGCTGCTGACACAGCGATATTCTCGAGTTATGAGCGGGAAAATCTTGGCTCGGGGCGATACCTCGATGGATCATGCACCAGTTCCAGACGGACAAGTAGTTACCGGTGACCCAACAACTAGCATTTTGGAGATCGAAGCCTCAGGTCTTGATATAGGACTGTGGGAACACTCGGTGGGGGTATCGAGCGATGTTGAAGTCGATGAGATTTTTGTCATCTTGAGTGGCTCAGCGGAAATCGACTTTAAAGATGGCCCCACGCTGACCGTCGGTCCCGGGGACGTCGTTCAGCTGCAGGCCGGAGATCAAACCACGTGGAATGTCAAAGAGTCTTTACGTAAGTTCTGGGTAACCCCATAGAACACAGAGCATCATGGATCGAAGCGTAAGGACCTATCACGCCCGCGGTGGGCGGAGTCAACCTCGGGCAAAGCGTGCCATTACGGAATTGCTGCCGCAGTACGGTGTCGAGCCCAGCGGACCAAAGCTGGATCTAGCTCACCTCTTTAATCCCCCATTACCCGTCGTCATAGAGGTTGGCACCGGGATGGGAGAAGTAACAGCCCTAATGGCTGCAGAATCACCCGATGTAGGACTGATAGCCATCGAGGTTCATACGCCAGGAGTTGGTCGCTTACTCCGCAGGATCGACAATCAGAACCTCACAAATGTACGCATCGTCCACGGTGACGCGATTCAGTTCCTCAATGAACGAGTTCCCGAAGGCAGTCTCAGCGGTTTCCGCAGTTTCTTTCCTGACCCGTGGCCCAAGAAGAAACACCATAAAAGACGGTTAATCAGTCCTCCGCTAGTACAGCTAATCGCGTCTCGCCTTGCGACTGGTGCGTTCTTGCATGTGGCCACCGATTGGAGCGACTATGCCGAGCAAATGATTTCGGTGATCGAAGCCGATCCGTCCCTGCATGTGGAGTTTGTGGGCTCCCAAGATTGTCCGCTCTGGCGACCTCAAACAAGGTTCGAAACCAAGGGAATCGCCAAAGGGCACACAATCGTCGACATAGTTGCCTACAAGAAGTAACCAGTTATGCACGCATAACTCACACTTTCCCGACACACTAAGGCCATGGCAGCTCCAATAGAAGACTATGCATTGATTGGCGATCTCCACACCTCAGCGCTGATCTCATCAGCCGGGGCCATAGACTGGCTGTGCCTTCCTCGGTTGGACTCCGACGCTGCCTTTGCCGCGCTGTTGGGAACCGAAGAAAACGGCCATTGGACTGTCAAGCCAGCAGATCCGGTCACCAAAGTGTCTCGGGAGTATCGGGACGGGACGCTTTTACTAGATACGACCATGACGACAGCTACCGGTAGCGTCACGATCACTGACTTCATGCCAATTCGTGATCAAACCCCAACTCTTTTTCGCATTGTCCGCGGGGTCTCGGGCACAGTGAAGATGACCTCGGAGCTAGTTCTTCGATTTGGGTACGGCCGGATAAAACCATTCTTTACCCAATCACCGACGGGCATCCTGGCTCAAGCCGGCCCAGACGCCACCCTCTTCGTTGCTCGGTGCAACAGCACCGTGAAGGACGGCAACGTATATAGCGAATTCCAAGTCCGCGAGGGTGAGGCTCTCGCAATGCAGATTATTTGGCACCGGCCGTGGGACGACGCCCCCCATCCACGCGAACCCTTCTCGGCCGAACGCAGCACAGAAGCCTGGTGGCAGGATTGGTCGTCTCGCGCAACATATCAAGGTCCGCACCGGCACTCGGTCGTTCGATCTCTGATTACCTTGAAGGCATTGACCTACGCACCGACCGGCGCTGTTGCCGCTGCAGCCACGACATCCTTACCCGAAGCGATCGGTGGTCAGCGAAACTGGGACTACCGATATACCTGGCTGCGAGATGCATCGATGACCCTGCAATCTCTACTTCTCGAGGGATACCGAGAAGAAGCCCTTGGTTTCCGTGGCTGGCTCATCCGTGCCGTCGCGGGTGATCCGCAAGATATGCAAATTATGTACAGCCTCACCGGTAAGAGGCATTTGCCTGAATGGACGATTGATTGGCTACCCGGCTACGAAAAGTCCGCTCCAGTGCGAATCGGAAATGGCGCCGCGCATCAATTTCAACTCGACGTATACGGCGAACTCAGCGATGCCGCCTACATGGGACGACGTATGGGTTTGGTCAGTTCAAAGGATCCGGGTGCCGCCTGGAAACTGCAGTTGCGCACGGCAAGCTTCGTCGAGCGGCGATGGCAGGAGCCAGATGAAGGTATTTGGGAAGTTCGTGGCGAACAGCAGCACTTCACTTACTCCAAGGTGATGGCGTGGGTGACTATCGATCGCGTCCTCAAGTCCATTCGGGATTTCGGATTCGATGGGCCACAGGAACACATGCAAGAGCTAGCTGACACGATCAAGGCTGACATTTTGAAGAATGGTGTTGATCACGAGCGAAACTGCTTTACCCAGGCGTACGGGTCGAAAGCGATGGATGCCAGTCTGCTGATGATTCCATTGGTCGATTTCCTGCCACCTGATGACGAACGAATCATCAACACGGTTCATCATGTGGAAAAGGAACTATCTCAAGATGGGCTCTTGCTTCGATATCGAGCTGAGGAGACCGATGACGGTCTAGCCGGCGAAGAGGGGACCTTCCTCATATGTTCATTCTGGTTGGTCCAATGTTTGGCCTACATTGGGGAACGGAAACGCGCGGAAGAACTATTCGACAAGCTATGCGCCTTGACCAATGACGTTGGTTTGCTGTCCGAAGAATATGACCCTCATGCGAAGCGCATGTTAGGCAATATGCCCCAGGCCTTCTCGCATATAGGTCTGATTGGAGCCGCACACGCACTCAGCACCCCGGTGAGTGATGACGCCAACTTGCCTGACGATTAACTTGTGGCATCTGGTAGCCAAGGCTCGTGCCAAGCAGCAATTCCTTTAACCAGCTTCTCTGCCTCGGGTGGTCCCCAAGTGCCTTGTGCGTAGGGAATCACTGCAGGTGGGGAGTCGAGTAACGGTTGCACTATCCGCCAGGTCTCTTCGACGGCATCCTGCCGTGCAAACAGACTTCGATCACCGCGCATTGCACCCGTCAGAAGTTGCTCATATGGCGTTGGTCCGTCTCCACCTTGATCTGCAAAATCCATATCCAGATGGATCCCGCGGGTCCCCGATCCAGCCGCGGCTTTCGCAATAAGTCTGAGCCGCGCACCTGGAGCAGGATCGATCCGGAGGACAAGTTCATTAGTTGCATCAATTTTTTCTCTTGCGTGACCACCTAATGGCGCTGGCCTCCGGAACAGAACTCGCACTTCGGTCACCCGCTCCGGCAATGCCTTCCCCGCTCGAATCAGAATGGGCACACCATGCCAGCGACGATTGTCAATGTGGAGACGCAATGCGCAATATGTTTCAGTCGTCGAGTTTGGTTTCACCCCCGCTACTTCCAAATA
>JAOZTQ010000036.1:0-2077 GCA_029939085.1 Candidatus Nanopelagicales bacterium | reverse complement strand
TGCCCTCGTACTGACCTCTCACATAATTTGCAGGATCAGCTTCCGGCATACAGCGGAAAACATTTGCTTTTTGGTCATTTATTGCCTCAGGTTCTACACCGGCCGGCGCCTCCATCGTCACGAGACTAAGAACTTGGAGGAGATGATTTTGTACGACGTCGCGTAGAGTTCCGACCGGATCATAGAACGAGCCACGATCAGCTACTCCAAAGTTCTCTGCCATAGTGATCTCGATAGCGGCGACGTGATCACGATTCCACACAGGCTCAAGAATCTCGTTAGCAAATCGCAGGTAGAGGATGTCCTCAACCGCCATCTTGCCCAGGAAATGATCGATGCGAAACAGCTGAGACTCATGAATTCGCGCATGTAACGCTTCATTAAGTTCTCTCGCTGAAGCCATGTCATGCCCAAAGGGCTTTTCCACGATAACCCGAGCATTCTCGGTCAAACCTGCATCTGCAAGGTGCCCCACCACCATGGCAAACAGCGAGGGTGGGATCTCCAAGTAGAAAGCGGGACGGGACTTACCTGCAATGGCTTTCCCCACCTTCGTGTAGGTTGCCGGATCATCGAAATCACCTGAGACGTAAGAGAACCGATCCATCAGGCGGGTGAATACGGATTCATCGATCGTTACACCCGTCCCCGTGATCGCGCTTCGCGCATGATCTGCAAGATCCTGCTTACTCCAATCCTGCAGAGCCACCCCCACTAGCGGCACATCTAGTAAGCCGCGATCCTCAAGGCGGTACAGGGACCCGAAGGTCATGACCTTTGCAAGGTCACCGGTGATACCAAAAATGACCAACGCATCCGAATTCTCGTTCCCCGACATGGTGCCTCCAGAAGTTCCGCGGTTAGTTATCAGCCAAGGCAAGCAGACCACGCACAGGTATCGCTACCCAGTTGGGCCTATTGACAAGTTCATGCTCTAACTCAAACGACGCCTTTTCGATCAGGAAACCTTGAAGTAAGATTTCGACCTGCGCCGGCTCCTCGACGAGTAACTTTTCACTGGTTCGGCGCAAGTACTCGCGAAGATACTGACCACCAACGACGGACGACCAGTATCTAGCTGATCGGAAAACCGTCTCTCGCTTACGTTGCACGTTAAAGCGGTCGCAATATTCCTCAGCAGCGAACAAGGAAGCGTAGTCCAAAGACCGCAGCATTGATGCAACATCTCGCAGCGGTGAGCGTTTGAATCGACGTACTGACAAAGACTGAGTTTCTAAACCGTCAAAATCGACAATCGAAAAACCCCTTCCATCAAACAAAACTTGGCCGAGATGAAAATCGCCATGAATTCGCATCCGAAGACCGTCGATCTCCAGGTTCTTCAATAGCTCCAACTGCTCATCCAACTTTGTTTCAGCGGCAAGAAGGGTGGAGGCCAAAATCCCATTGCGCTCATCCAGCTCATGCTGTCTGCGGGTGAGCAGTTCAAGAGAGCGATGCAGTCGATTGCGAATCGATTGATAGAGCGACCGTTGGTAATGGCTAGTGAAGCCTTCTGGTCTCATATCTGGATTTTCATAATCAGCAGCAAGCGCCAAATGCATGTCGGCCGTGCTTTCCGCCAAAGCCTCTGCGTTCTGGAGCATAGCTCCAAATAGTTCCTCCGCTAACTCAGGTGGTTGTGCGGCATGGAGCAAACGAGGCATAGGTGCACTGCCCATACGTTTCACATCAGCGGAAGGCATTCGTTCGAGATAACCACCAAGCTGGTGAACGAAATAATTCCAGCCGGTGCCTTCATTAGGAATCAGTTGATGAAGTACCGCGAGCGTTCGAGCGCTCTCATCCTTTCTAAGTTCTAAGGCTGCGGCGGTGACCGGCGTTGCTAGGAGGTTTTTCCGCTCGGTGAAGTACCGACCAAGTTCCCAATCGGGTCGAATTCCCGGTTCGGATTTTCGATAGAACTTCAGAATTAGTCGGTCACCATAACGAATGGTGCTGTGTGCCTGACTGCCTCGAAGCAATGTTGGCCATAACCACAGCTGACGCTCATCCTCCGGAATATCGTCTAGCAGCGGTTTGAGTTCGCGGGTTGTCAGCGAGCGAATCTCGCCCA
>JAOZTQ010000243.1 GCA_029939085.1 Candidatus Nanopelagicales bacterium | reverse complement strand
GGGATGACCGCCGCGTCGGTCCATGAAGGCTCATCCAAGATCCCGTCGATGCGAATCGGACCTTTGCGCACGCTCGCTTCGATGGCGGGATCGATCTCCGTTGCCAATGTTCCTTGTGAAAGGAACAACCAGCACATCAGCGTGATAGCGCCGGTAAGCCGAAACGGGAGATATGACATCCGTGGTTTGTACATTGTTCACAGCGGGTCGGCCACTGGCACCGAGATCCGTTGGTGAAGAGGATACACCGTTCGCTCCCGATACGGCCTTTCGAGGGGCACTCCCGCCTGAAGATTACAACCGGCCGACTTCGCAGGGAGCGATAGGTCTTCGCGGTGCTGAAGTCGTTTTCCGTGAGCCAAATGGCCAATTCGGGAACCGCCGTGATGACATCGTCATACAGACCGATAGCCTGGCAATCGGCAGCCGCCGTTGACAGTTCCTCGACCGTTGGTCGAACAGGGAGATCCCTTACCACGATGTGCTGCAGCCACAACTGGCCTCCATAGGCCCAGGGCTGGGACAGCGCAGCCCGCTCAAGGCCGCTCGTCTCGCTGAGATCGCGAGCGGCCATGACTGCTGCTGTCGAGGTTTTGCTCAGAAATGTGATTCCACTGAAACCCCATACGAGGGAGAGACTGAGCAGGATTACGGTCAGGGTACGTCTTCCCTGCCGCCACCATGTGTTGGCCGCAGTAGCCGCCATGATCGCGACGAATGGCATCACCCCTTGCAGATAACGCAGCTCTTTGTGGTGAATCACTGACAGCACCACCAACGGTATGGTGATGAAGAGCAGCGGGCGTAGGATGCGGCGCCATTCGAGACGAGCGAGGAAGAAAATCAGCAACGTGAGTGGAAGCCACTTGGGAAGGCGCCTGAGGTAGAAGTACCATGGTTGTTCCGTTACCAGGGACGACGAGGCTCGATCGACGAGGGTGAAGCGCGCAAAATGGATCAGACTGGAAAACGGTTGTCCCCAAGTCAGCCAATCCTCGATACCGATCACCAGAGTCGCGGTCAGAAGGAAAGTGCCGACGAGCGCGAGTCCGCGTTGAAATTTTTCAGGCCAGCTCTTTTGTTCCATCAGAATCAGGGCGCAACATGGTGCGATGAAGATCACTTCGGAGAAACGAAAAGCGAAGGCTATGGCGATTACGAAGCCCGTAAGAGACGCGCACCACAGCGTCCGCTTCCTCATCGAGATCAGGAGTGCCGCCAGCAACACACAGGTTGTCGTGGCTGTGCGTGGAAAATGAGTACTGCCGTAGGCCAGGGGGATCCAGTGCAGACCATAGAGAAATGAGGCGATGATGGCTGGACGTCGGTTCGGCAGCCACCGCAATGCAAGGTGAAATACCAATACGATATTGAGGCTAGCCAACAGAACAAAGGGCAAACGCGCAGCCCACACAAGGTCACTGGTCGATGTCAGCCCTGCTGCCGCTGCCAGCCGCAGGGCTGGGGCCACCACGATGTCGGGTAGAAGGAGGTGGCGGATTTGCCACGGCGAGTACGCCAGCCCGAAGGCCCTCGCGAAACCTTCCTGCACGATCTCGGTGTCGTCACCAGTGCCAAAGCCGAAAAACCACCAACTGAAGCTCAGGCGCAGCATCGTGGTCAAAATGAGTACAACAAATAGAGCACGCCAATGCAGATTTTTTCCGCAACTCGATGAGTCCACACACCTCTCCCTTCACAGGTCGAACCCTTGTTCGCTGGGTTATTCGGTGGCGCGCTTGTCAGATATACGGAACAGACCCTCCAGGTGTCGCACCTGAAGGGTCTGATTGGGGGTCGATTTTGTGTTTTGGGAGGAACTCAGTAGTCCGAGAGGCTATCGTGCTCCTAAGAAACTTCCGGAGTTTGATCAACCTTAACCATCGTAGGGGCGCCCCTTGTGGGTGCCCTCAGGTACGGGCAAACACAAGGCCAGCCCCTACGGCAATGTTGGGGGATATCATCAGTTTCTCCCCGATGTGTCCCCGTAGCGGCGCTGGGCCGAGAGGCTCTCACCACTGTTCTTCGTGAGCCGTAGCAGACTCTAGGTTTTGTCTTTGCTGGCGCACTTGGCGGCTGAAGGACATTTGCCGCAGTCTTTGGGCGTCCACTTCGTATCTTTCAGTCCTTTTCGCTCAAGGTCCTCAAGCTGAGTGCCAAGGGCTTTTTCGATTGCTTCGATCGAACCTTTTGAAGGGTCAAAGACGATGTTGAGCATTTTGGTTTCTTTGTCGAGTTTGGCTGCGAGGATGCCTTTTTGGGCGCCAAGGGCTTTGGCAATGCCTTTCATCTTGGCAGGATCGGCGTTGAGTATATCGCTCGAAAACGAAGCTGCTTTGGCCTGGATCTCTTTGCCGTGAGCAACCTTGGGTGCGTCTGCAGCGAACAGTGGCGTGGTGAAAGTGGCGATTACGATGATGATCAGTGCGATAGTGGTTTTTTTCATGGTTTCCTCCGGTCTATTCAATTGTTTTGGTTACGACGAAGACTCCGAACAAGAATTCGCCGTTCTCCGCATCGTAGACCGGTCCTTCAATCGCTTCGATCAGCGATGCAGGATTGGTCAGTTGCGGATCATATGTTATTTCTACCCGATTGTGTGAGGCAAATGCGACAAACTTGATGACACCGGCAATCTCTTCGACGTTTGCGCCTGCTGATATTGCGGTGTCCTTGCAACGAACTCCAGGAATGATAAGAGTCAGAGTAGCGACGTTCTGGGGCGCGTTTGCACTATCAACGAGTACGAGTTCGACGGTCGGGATCGAAAAGAGCTCGGCGATGCCGAGGCCGGCGACAGTCAAAG
>JAOZTQ010000035.1 GCA_029939085.1 Candidatus Nanopelagicales bacterium | reverse complement strand
GTAGCACTCGACTCAGGTGTGTTTGAGTTCAAAACCACTTCAAATCCTGACTCTTGCGAATACTTCCGTAGGCCAGGAATAGAAGATGCGGCCGGGTCATAAGCTTCAGGCATCATGCCATTTTCGGAGGATGTCCAAACGCCTGAAGAGGTATTGAGCACGATTGTGTGATTGCCAACCGTGTGCCCCGGGGTAGCGACTAATGCAACGCCTGGCCCCAAGAGCACATCCCCATCTAGCCTCATGATGTTCTCAGTGCGAACCGCACCGTGGCTCTCACCCTGGAACCAGCGACGCTGGAGCGGATGCTCATGTGGGAACTGATCCCACTCGGCACGCATGATCAGGAGTTTTGCATTGGGAAACATCGGCGGGATTGGCTCGTCAATGGGGGCTAGACCCGCCCTGGCCAGCGCAGGCTGTGGTTCGTTAGTGCCCAGCCAGCGGCGGAGATCTTGGGTGTGCAGATGATCGAAAGTAATGTAGTCCACGTCTTCTGGGCTGAGACCAATCGCATTCAAGTGTTCTAGCGGTGTGGGATACCGTTTAAGCACGAAATCCGCAACGGGTCCTGGTAACTTCCCTCGCAAACTCTCGAAGTAGGCAGTGTTTCCGGCCAACTCAACGTCGGTAGGACCGACCAGCATTGTCCGCAGTTGATTCTCAAAGTCGTGAAATTGAACCACCATCATTCGATTGGTAATGCGAATAAATGGGCTAGCCAATTTGGAATGGGCACGGAAGAGGGCGTACTCCGTGGGATAGGGCAGACCGACGAGATCGAATGTGTCGACGGCTTGAACCCGTCCCTGACTCACGAACCAGTCGTGAAACACGGGAGCAACTTCACGAATCTCGGCAAGCTGCTCACCAGGGTGAGCAATGCTATTCGCGACTTCAAAGAGTTCGATGTCATGGAATTCGGTTTGGGTCACGAATCCTCCTCATCGTGCCGACAGGTGTCATCCTATGCCGGAAGTCACCGATCGGCATTGGACTGCGTGGATTATTGACTTAGGAACCACGCTAATGAGCCGGTAACCCCGATAGCGATCATGACTCCAGGCCAGTGGAGCAGTGATGGCTGAGCCCGTACGTAGGAAGTATGTTCTCCCTTACGAGTAAGGGAGAACAGAAGTACTGCTCCAGCTACTACTGGACCCAGACTGACACCCAGCGGCCACCGGCCCATACCTAACTTAGATCCGAAAGCTAAACCGGTGAGGACTGCAGCAAAGTCAAATCCGGCAACATGAAATCTGGAAACCGCGGCAGTCGAATGCATCGCGACAGTCCGAAGTAGGAACGGCAATACGAACAGCCCCAGACCCGCTGCTGGAACACTGGTCGCATCGAATTGACTTCCTACTGCAGCGCAGACAAGGAGTGACACGAAAATTGCTCGATGACGACTCGGATCTATCGTTGGCAGCAATGTCATTGCCAGGGTTGCACCGCACATTAGTAGCAATAGCACTGCAGCGGATGGCCAAGCAGCGGTATTGCTAAGGCCTGCGACATCGGTCCAGATTGGTAGGGCCCCAAGAGCGACAAATAACCACAGACTCCCCGTTGCCGAACCCGTTGACGACGACGGCTGGACGAGTATGGCCAATAATGCCAAAGCGATAGCCAGGGAGTACAGCGCCCACCGCGGCGCTTGGGACCCGGTGGCGGCGATGAGGATGATCCCGTTGAGGCAGATAGCAAATCCGGAGCCCACAGCGAAAGACGCAGCATACAGATCAGGGGACAAGTCGGTCGTTGCAACGTCCGAAAGGCTAATCGCAAGCGCCAGCAGGCTCAGCGAAAGACTAAGGCCCGCCATTCCGTCGACGTCGAAATGCGTTGCGACGATACCCAATGCCGCGGCGATTAGTGAAACCCGAAGAGCTCTGCGAGGCAGAACCCTTCGGATCAACGGGATCAACAAAAGTGGACCGCTAGCCAGAACTATCGTCAGCAGGACTGCGGACTGTTCCGCGGTCACCAGACCCAAGGAATATAGGGATGCCGCTAACGTGACTGATATCGACAACACATGCCGAGGATCGGGCGTTGGCATCATTCACCTGGATTGCAGGCTGCCAACATCGTCTGCTGCAGACCGACCTCTGGTCGCCAAGCCTCAAGATCCCAGGAGGATTTGCCACGCGCCACAATCGATAGCGGATGACAAAGAAATTGTTGGCGCAAATGAGGACGGTTGGGGACCCCATTACGGACCGCCTGCTTCCAGGCTTGCTGGATACCCGACCAATCGGCGAGTCGACCTGCTTGAGTCGGACGCACCCGATAAACGAAGCCAGAGTTTTCCCACACTTCCGAGACCGACGCAATGTAGTTAGTACGTCGCGTCTCTTTCCGACCGTTCGAGGGTGACCTCTCAGAAGTCTTTGGTTGCGTACCAACGTTTTCGTCTCTCGGAGAGGTAACTACATCTTCATTCTGATCAGAGATGTAGGAGTAGCCGAACCAGGCGACTGCGATAACGACCGCCAACGTAATCGGGCGCCGCAACATGACTTCTCCCAACCGTTTTGATGCTCAGCCTACGTCCCTCGGGACCTGCTGACGACTGAGCAATCGCGATTTGTGGTCTTGTGGCGCAGGATAGTCCTAGGAGGCGATATGACTTTCGTAGCGATCAACATGTTGACAGTTCCAGAAGGAGAAGGAGCTAAGTTAGAAGAAAGATTTCGTGGGCGCGCGGGTGCAGTTGATCGTGCAACCGGTTTCGTCGACTTCGAGTTGCTCCGACCGATTTCAGGCACCAACCGGTACATGGTCCTCACACATTGGCGTTCACGAGAAGACTTCGCGGCGTGGACGGAATCGCAGTCGTTCCGACATGGACACGCGTCTGCAACCGGTCGAGAGTCAGAAAGCGATTCATCTGCGACCGGATCGGAAATTATGACTTTTGAAGTGGCGCAGTTATCCAGTGGCGAATCTGATCCAAATCCTGGAGAGTAACCGGATCAAACCTCAAGAGCGGCTCAATTGTCGTTGGCAATCCCTAGACCGCTATGCCACAGTCCTATGGACAAGCAGAACTTCTCAGTTCTGAATTTGACTAGGTGAGGTTAGCGGTGGCCGAAATATCCGACACAGCCGCGCAGGATGATGACGCCGCATCATTCCCGTTGGTCCACTATCTCCCGGTGGGTGTTCTGGTGGCCAACGAAGGCGGTTCGGTGAGCCTGGTTAATCAAGCCCTCTTCGACATTTTTGGACTAGACGGCCGACCGGAGGGCTGGATTGGACGTTCACTTGTCGCCGTTCATGCGGAGTTGGCTGAAAAAGCCGAGCTTCCGGAGCTTGTTCTCGACGACGAAACTGGCACCCACGATCCGAGCCACCGCGTCCCCGGTCGAAGAATCGATCTTGCCAATGGGCGTCATGTCATAAAGGAAAGTCTCTCCGTAAATGTTTCGTCGGGGCAGCGCTGGGTTTATCTCTACCGGGATGCGACGGCAGAGATCCAAGCCAGCGATCAAGCGGCCGCTGCCCAAGCCCGGGCCGAGGAAATCGCAGAGCAACGGGCTTGGCTGCTGTCGATGGTGAGTCATGAAGTTCGAACCCCATTAAGCGGTGTTGTGGGCCTCGTAGAGTTACTCATGGGCGAAAATTTGCCCGACTACATTTACGAGATTGTTAGTGGCATCCGACGCTCAGCCGATAACGTCGCCGAACTTTTGGAAAACCTTTTGGTCATCAGTCGGATTGATGCTGGCAAGTTGGTCTTGAATGCGCGAGCAACAGATATCCGTGAGTTATTAGAAGATGTTGTAGAAACAGTGGGTCCCGATGCGAGGGTCAAGGGCCTGGCTATGTCGCTGTGGTTACATCCCTCTGTACCAGCGGTCATGACCGTCGATTCTGCGCGGCTGAAGCAGGTGCTCCTTAACTTGCTTTCGAATGCGGTCAAGTCAACCGACTCTGGTGAGGTTGCGGTCTCCGCGGAGGCTGTTGACGGATGGCTGCGTCTTCGCGTTATTGATTCAGGTCCTGGTATGGATACCGAAGATTTGGACCGACTGTTTCGGCCATTCGAACAGGGAAGCAATCTTCAACCGGGAGGTGGCGTCGGTCTTGGACTCACGATCGTCCGCAGTCTGCTAGAGCACATGGACGGTGAGGTAGATGTCGACTCCAGACCAGGTATGGGGACAGCCTTTCGCATAGGAGTTCCACTTCACGAGGCGGCTCAGGCTTCTGCTCAGCCAAGCAACGAACTCACCGGAGCGCGAGTGGTGCTCCAATGTCCGCAGCCGTTGGCGAGTCTGGCTCTGGTGACAGTCTTGCGGTCGATGGGCATTGAGGTAGTTCGAGGAGCGGACCCTGCGAGTGGAGACGATATTGACGCGGTCATTTTGGTCGCGGATGGCTCGGCGCCAACGACACCGGAGCAGTTAGCCGAACTGCGAGCCCGTTGGCAGCCCGAAAAGTCTATTCTCCTAAATCTGGGCACCTCTTCTAATCTGACCAATACCTCAATCGCGCCTATGCCAGTACGGCAAGGGCGTCTCCTAGAGCTGCTTCGAAATGAACAAACGCCAACGGATGCGAGTCCTAAAGAGCCAGTGCGCCAAAACCTAGAGAATTTGGGTTTGCGAGTTTTGGTCGCTGAAGATTCCGCAGCAAATCAAGCTTTGCTAGCGCGGATGTTGGATCGAATCGGGGTCGAGGCAGCCGTCGTCTCGGATGGTGAGGCCGCCGTAGCTGCAGTCATCGCAGATAAGTTTGACGCGATCCTTATGGACGTGTCGATGCCGGAAATGGATGGCAATGACGCCACTAGGCATATTCGGGAATTGTCAGAAAGTGAGAGTAGCCCGGAAATCCCGATCATTGGTTTGAGTGCAGCAACGCTAGAAGAGGATCGGGCAGTATGCCTTGCTGTCGGAATGAACGATTACCTCACCAAGCCCGTGTCCATGGAAGCACTCCGATCCGTTCTAGCGAATGTGGCTCCTCATCGAACGTCCGGCGTACCTAGGCAACGGTCTGAGCTTCAAGCGACGAAGGTTTCCAGAGTTTCTGAAGCGCATACCGACTCAGAGTCGGAGCAGCACGCTGGGCCAATCCTCGACGCGAGTCGGCTAACTGCCCTAACGGAAGATATGGGGAATCAAACAGTCGTTCTGGAAACCATCAACATCTTTCTGGAAGAGTTAGAGCCCCGGCTGGTCTCGATTGACATGGCTAAAAATGATCCGGATAACGCCACCATGGCGCGCGCTTTGCATACCTTGGTGTCACCTTCCGCGATGTTGGGCGCAGAAGAACTTGCCACTGCCTGTCGTGAGATGGAGCAGCACTGCCAGGATCTGACTGATCAGGAGATTGATGTAGGCGTGGAGCGCATCCGCTCAATCGCGGCCCAAACCGATGAGGCGATGCGGACGTATTTGTCGACGTCCTCAAAGTGAAGGGCCCTTAAGGCTCTATGTAGACGTCAAGCCTGATCGGGTTGGCGGTGGTGTCCAGTTCGGCTTGCCATCCTTGCGCAACGATTGCCGCCAGAACATCTGGAACCGTATTCATCGTGTTGTCAGTCGTGGCTAGGTAACGAGCTAGCTTGCCCTTGGTCGCTTTATTGTGGTGACTCACTGCGACGCGGTTTCCCTTGCCATCGCGCTGCCAAATCTTGACTTGGACCATATTGATTCCAGAGTCCTTAGGTGGCGACCACATCGATGTGTAGGGCGTCGATCGCATATCCACGATCAGCTGCTTGCCGGCTGAACTCTGCATCGCCAGTGAAATGGGCTCCTGCCAGAATCTGGTGAGGCTGCCTAGCTCGGGCAGCTTTACATTGCCGGACAGTCGATAACAGGGAATTCGATCGTTTGGCCGGGCTAAGCCAAATAGAGCAGAAAAGATGATGATTCTTTTGTTGGCACGCCGCAGTTCATCACCACTAAGTTCGGTTAGTCCGAGTTCACCGAACAATACTCCGCTGTAAATGCGGGAGGCGGAGTCCGTAGCAGCGCTATAGAGCTCGCTGTTTCGTTGCACCCATTGACCTAACTTTTCGGAAAGTCCCAGAATCTTCCTTGCCTTCTCGGGTTCGGCCTGACATAGATTGACCAACTCAGCCACAACTCGTTGGCGTGCGTCGTGAAGAGTGGAATCACGTAGCGTTTCCAAGTCCAACGCTTTTCCCCGCGCTGGGCAGAGTTTGCCTTCCGAGGGCGGCAATAAGATGAGCATTTAGTGATTATCTCAAGTCACTGCTAGCCGGGAATTCTCGCCCATTCCCTCAAACTGGGTGGTCCCGAACGAGCACTTCCTGCGCAACTGAGGCCACCGGCATTCCTGTCAGCGTGTAGAAACCGCCGGTTGCAAAACCCCGTCCGTCACCAGCTATTGGGCTGCGATTTGCAAAGAGCAGCCACTCATCGGATCGCAGCGGTGCGTGGAACCACATCGCATGATCAATCGATGCAACCTGTAGATCCGCTCGTTCATCAGCGCGGTTGTGATGATCCAAAACAGTGCGGACCAGGGTGAGGTCGGAAAGATAAGTGAGAGCGCAGACATGAGTTAATGGATCATCTGGGAGTGGTTGGGATCGAATCCAATTCATTTGGTCAACAAATCCATCGGAGATTGATCGAACGACCTTGCTCTCGATATGTCGAACTTCGAGAAGTTGATGCAGCGGATAGCCTGCTTCGGTCAGGTCCTCCGACTCCGCTTGGTCTCGCATCGGGATGTGCTTGAGCACATCAACCGGTTCACTCTCCATTGGTGAAGGTATTGCGTCGAACCAGGCAGGTGCCTGCTCTCGACCATGTTCCGGACCCGTTTGTGGCAAGGCGAATGAGACCGACATCGTGAAGATTGTTTTGCCGTACTGAACGGCTCGGACCCGGCGGGTGCTGAATGAACGTCCGTCCCGAGGTCGATCGACCATATAGACGATGTGATCAGTGGTGCGCCCAGCCCTGAGGAAGTAGGCATGAAGTGAGTGGACTCTGCGGAGATCGTCATCAACGGTCGACCCGGCTGCGACCAAGGCTTGAGCTGCAACTTGTCCCCCGAAGGCCCTTAGCGGTGAGCCCGAGTGGCACCATCCGGTAAAGATGTCCCGATCGACTCTGGTTAACGTCAAGCGCGAAAGAAAATCATTGGCATCCGGATCTGGAGGATGATCGTCGAAGCCGCGTAAATCCACATTGGCGACGCTATCGCTGCAGACTCATGAGCATCAGACAAATAGAAATGGAAGGCCGATATTGAGTGCGGAAAATGCGGAGAATGAGTAGGCGAGTCCTATAGTCGGAGCAGACGGCCTAGTCGCATCACACCGCGCCATGTCATCCAAACGTCCCGATCCAAGTGCTGCGAGGGAATTCGGAAAGATCAGCAGGCCGGTATGCGCATTTCCGGTTTATCTTCGAGCCAGCCACGAGGGTTGTACGGTTTGCCGTGGTAGAGCGCTTCGAAATGCAGATGCGCTCCAGTGCTCAGGCCAGTGCTACCTACTTCACCGATGAGTTGGCCGCGAGTCACTTGGTCTCCGGGTTCGACCAGGATCAGTTGTTGGTGTGCATATGCGCTGCTGAGTCCCTTGCGATGCGCAATCAACGTGAAGTTACCGTAGCCACCGTTACTGCCGGCCTGTAGCACGATGCCGTCGTCCACCGCAAAGATCGGGGTACCGCCGGGTGCCGTGACATCGGCACCAGCGTGGCACCGAACGTAACGAAGAATGGGGTGTAAGCGCATCCCTGCTTCGCTGGTGATCTTTCCCTTACCGGTGGGGAAAACCCAATCGCTCTTTGTGCTCAAGTCAACCGGAGGTGTTTTCTTTGTGGGCTCGATGACTAAGTCAACAGCCTCTGCGAGTTCCGTTGCCTCCGCCAACTCCTTTTCAGCATCGTCTAGTTTCGCTTTTGAGGTCGAAACCATCCCGCTGGCTTTTTTCGCTAGATCCTCCGCCTTAGCTTGAGTCTTGAGTACTCGTTCCCATCGGATGGTCTTATAGCCAGCCACCGTTGCGGCTGTCTCAGCTCCGCTTAGAACCTCTTGCGGTGTTTCCGCCGCGAGCATCGTTGCCAGCAGATTCAGATCCTCACCGCCGGAGGAGTATGCGGCCCGTGCAAGATTTCCCATATCTCGGCGGAGCTGTTCTGCCAACTCCGATAACTCACGCGATCTTTTGGCCATACGTTTCGCTTCAAACTTCGAGATTCGATACTGGGCCCGAACTTTTTCAACCTTTATCCGAGCCTTTGTAACAGCCATTTCGGCAGCTTTTCGAGCCTTTTCGGCTGCGAGCAAGCGCGCGTTCTCTGCCTCGCGGGCCGCTCCCTGGTCTTCACCCTCGGATTGGTCCTTGTCGTTACCCGATTCCTTATTCTTATCCTCACTTTTGGCAGGTGGTTTCGAGTCATCTTTTTGGGGTACGGGTGCTAGCGATGGCATTTGATCCGAAGCTGGTTCACCGCCATCAGGAATTGCAGGTAACTGCGGAAGATTGGTTGGCGGTGGCGTCGCATCCGGCGCGGGCTCCTCCGCGACGGCGAAGGGCGTCATAACCAGGGCAAGTGTAATGGCGATCGCGGCGACGATATTGCGCTTATAACGCACCGATCAACCTCGATCCCTGGCACTTGTCATGGGCAGAACACAACCGTTAAAGAGTACGGTGTAAGCAAGACTCTGTTGTACAGAACGCCGAATCGTCCTGCTTGTCCGAAATTCATTGGTTACTTGAAGTGATCGATATATGCGATATGTAGTTCTCGATAGGACCCGCTTAGCAGGTGACGCCTCCTTGGAAGCGTAAGCCGGCGTAGCGTAAGGATGAGCGATCGGTAAGTCCCGACTTCAACGAGTTGGAGGTGACGGGTTTGTCTGATCAACGCGAAATCAGCAGGAGAAACCTGCTTGCGCTAACAACCGTTACCGCTGGCGGTATTTTGACCGGTTGCAATAGCAATTCGACGGCTCAGACTGCGCCGGTTGCCACCCCAGTAGCTGCTGTGGTTAGCCGCTGGGACACCGACCCATGGGCGCGCGGCTCTTATTCGGCTATTCCCGCGGGATCTAGCCAGCGTGCTCGCCGCGTACTGGCCGATGCGATCATGCGTGATCGGATAGTTCTGGCTGGGGAGTATGTCTCCACCTCGTATCCCAGTACGGTTCATGGAGCGCTGCAGTCGGGAAGGCGGGCTGCCAGGCTGCTTCTAGGTGGACTGTCCGGATCTGCCGAAGTTGTAGTTGTGGGTGCTGGCATAGCTGGCTTGACCGCCGCGGGCGATCTGCAAGCAGCTGGTCACAGCGTCCGGGTTTTTGAGGCACGTGAGCGGATTGGCGGCCGAATCCACACCTCGCAGGAGTGGGGCTTCCCCGTTGAGCTAGGTGCGTCTTGGGTTCACGGAGTGAGCGGAAATCCGCTCACCGCTCTCGTGGAACAGGCTGGTTGCGGTTTAGTGGCGACGAACTACGACGATGCAGCAGTGCGTGGCTTGGATGGTAGAGCAGTCAGTTTGTCCCAACCGTCACGTGAGTTGGAGCGTCAGGTGAGCCGACTGGAGCGTGGCGGCTTTCCGAAGGATTTATCCGTGGCTCAGGCCTTACGCCGAGCGGGCTGGTCAGGTAAGGGAGCTCGACAAAGATTTCTCCAAGCCACGTTACTTACTCAGGAGTACGGCATAGATCCTGATGAACTCGGGGTACGGGCTTTGAGTGAAGGCAAATATGACCGACCGGGCGGAGACGCTCTGGTAACGGGAGGTTTTGCGCGCGTTCCGGATTTCTTGGCTCAGTCGCTGCGAGTGGAGAAGAACGCTGCCGTAGCGAAAGTTCAGATCACTGAAGATCGGGCCAAAATTTATATGGAGTCTGGTGCGACGCAGCAGGCGGATGCAGTGGTTGTGGCAGTTCCCTTGGCTCTAGTGCAAGCGGGCGTACCCAGGATCGATCCGTGGCCCAGTGCAATGAGGCAAGCAAGCGAAAGTCTCACGACTGGACATCTGGAACGAGTTGTTTTGTCCTATGACAACCGGTGGTGGCCCGATGCTCAGTTGTTGAGTGTGGTCGGAGCGCCGCGACA
>JAOZTQ010000034.1 GCA_029939085.1 Candidatus Nanopelagicales bacterium | reverse complement strand
TCCGCATGGGGTATGGACTGCTCTGGATTGCTCTGGAATCTGTTTCGTGCACATGGCAAGACCATTCCGCGTGATGCCGACCCACAGTTCCGTGCTGGACGCAAAGTGCCAATAAAAAAAATGAAGCCAGGAGACTTCATTTTCTGGGGCACGCAAGAATTTGCTCACCACGTTGCGATCTACGTTGGCAACGACAAAATGCTGGAAGCGCCGGACTCCGCGGGACGAGTGCGAGTCGTTCCCGTTCGCTGGAATAACGTGTCGGGTGCCCGCCGCTTCATCCGATGACTCGGCAAGATCTGAGTGAGTTAACTCAAGCCTGAGGTATTGCGACTCCGGGGGGAAAGTCTGGCGGTGGCACCGATAGGTCTTCGCCGACCGGAGCACAGCCGAGAGCGATGACCGACCCGGCTCGAACTACCGTGGGTATTGTGACGGTCGCCGTTGTCGGTGGATTTGGTACTACAACTTCCTGATAACCGACATCAACTGCATAAGGGTCAGTCGCCCGGAGAACGCAAGCTACACCTTGCGGCGCGGTACCCCGTACTTCTAAATCGACCACGACCTCACGATCGAAGGCCTGCCAACCAATAACGTTGCCTTCGACCTCAGTTCGGGACAGACCGATCGCAGCCCAGGTGACTATGACGATGAATCCGATAATCAGCAAAAGACTGAGGACCCGATTGGCTGTGGAGCGGCCTGTTTCGCCGTACCGGACCGCCAGTTCTTGCTTTGTCGTCATCGATCGTTACCCCTCCGCGCGGATGCGGTGTTTCCTGAGACAATAGTGTGCGTTATCGAAAGGCGGGAGTTTTGCAGGTGGCTGAAGTAGTAGCGCAGGTGGCCTCGATCTGGTGGGCGGAGACGCCTAATCCAGCGCCCTCTCCTCCGCGTCAAAACATCGACCCGAGTGTGCTTTCGCCTGGCCTGGTTGGATTCCTTCTTTTTGCAGGTCTAGCTGCAGCGATCATAGTTCTGGTGCTTTCCATGAACCGTCAACTTAAAAAAATCGACTTTGACGAAGAAGCACCGCCCCAGGGTTCCTCGGGTAACGCGTCAAAACCGGCAGATCCAAATCGTCCGAATAACGAGGACGTTTCAGACAGCTGATGCTCCGCACTCTGCTCACCCCTCGCTGGCTTGGCTTTACTGCGCTAGCTGTCGTTGCCGTCGCTTTATGTCTCATTGCGGCCTGGTGGCAGTACCAAAGGACTCAAGACCAACTGATCGTGGAACGAGCAGCTGCAGCAGAGCTCGCGGCCTACCCAGATGTCGTTACTGGTTCCGATTTGCCGCTAGACGTGCTGGGTCGGGAAGTGCGGCTCGACGGAGAATTCGTCCCTGAGGCTCGTAGTTTTGTCCGGACACGTACCAATGACTCTGGTGAAGCTGGGTTTTGGGTTGTGGACGGAGTGAGGCTTAATGATGGGCGAACTGTGCCGCTACTACAAGGATGGGTAGACGATCCGTCGGCAGCGCCAAAACCTGAGGTCACTAATCTCGCATCGTCTACTTTGGGCAGAGTGCAACCCGACGAAAATTTCTATCGTGATGCGCCGATCACACCGGATGAACCTCTGGTCACAATCACGTCATCGGGATTGGCGACACAGTGGCCCTCGAACGCAAATATTGCGCCTGGCTACGTGACCGCAACGTCGCCTAACCCCGATTTCGAACGGATTCGCCCGGTGTTTGGTGCTGATCCAGACGTGCCATTTCCACTGCAAAACGCCCTCTATAGCCTGCAATGGATCGTCTTTGCTGGACTTGTGCTGTTCGTCTGGTTCAGAGGTCTACGGATCGCCTCCCGGCTTCCGGAGCAGCCGAATGAAACCGCTCAGTGATCCAGTCTGCGCCATTGATGAGGACAGTTAGTCTAGAAGTGTGACATCTCAAGGTAGCGAAACTGTGCCAACCGCTGGGAACGTGCGGACTAAGGGTCTTTCTGGTGCCCTGCTGCGATTCCAGGTCATGGCCTTCATAACGGGTGTGCTGCTGGCAGTTATGACCGTTATCGGGCTTCCCTATAAATATCTATTCGATGGATCTGCAGCTTGGTACTCGATTGGTTGGATCGCTCACGGTTGGCTCTACATCGCGTATGTGGTCGTGTCTTTGGACCTCGTCTTTAGGATGAAGTGGCACCTAGGTAAGGCGCTACTGATCGTGCTGGCCGGAACGATTCCATTCATGAGTTTTGTCGCGGAACGCTGGGTCACGCGTAGGGTCAAGCCGATACTCGATTTACCTCAGTAAAAACTGTGGGGCGTTATGTGATTGCTAGTTTGGTCACGTCGAATCCAGTTTGGCGCGTTACCTCGGCTAGCCTGGACCTGAGCAAGGAGAGGTAGCCGGTTATGGGTTTGCGCAGCGCGGTCTACGGACTGTACGCGAACCGCGTGCTGCATACATTGCCGGCAGAGCAGTTGCCGCGTCACGTTGGCGTGATTCTTGACGGTAATCGCCGCTGGGCCGATTACCACGGTTCATCTTCTGACGCCGGACATCGGGCCGGTGCCGCCCGCGTCGCTGAGTTTCTCGGCTGGTGCGAAGAAGCTGGAGTGGAAGTAGTCACGTTGTGGATGCTTTCGACCGATAATCTCCAGCGGCCCGCGCCGGAACTCGGATCGTTGCTAACCATCATCAACGACACGGTCCAAGATCTAGCTGATCGAGGTCGTTGGCGGATCCATCCCGTTGGCGCTCTAGATTTGCTGCCGGCTGAGTTCAGCACGTTGCTAAAGTCAGCCGATGAGCGGACCAGTGATGTCGACGGACTAACGGTCAACATTGCGGTGGGTTACGGCGGACGCCGCGAGTTGGTCGACGCAGTTCGTAGTTTGTTGCAGGAACACCATGAACTGGGGACGAGCCTAGATGATCTTGCGCAAGTACTGGATGTTGAGCACATAGCAGATCACCTCTACACCCGAGGCCAACCCGATCCGGATTTGGTTATTCGAACCTCGGGTGAGCAAAGATTGTCTGGCTTCCTGCTGTGGCAGAGTGCCCACTCCGAGTTCTACTTCTGCGAAGCGTTGTGGCCCGATTTTCGAAGGGTTGACTTCATGCGTGCTCTTCGCGCTTATTCCCAGCGACAGCGTCGTTTTGGTGGCTAGTCCCACTCAGCGGGACGCAACCTAACTGCCGTGGTCGGAATCCCGGTCGCTTACTTAGGTCTTTGCGCTGCGATCTGCGTTTGACGGCGTGTCACAACCGGTGATCGAGAGATCAGGCGTAGGTTCGAAATGTCTCGCCGAGGAGGCTCGAGTGACCGAAATGGCCGTCAAATCTGCTGACCGTCGTACCTATGTTCTGGACACCTCAGTGCTGTTGAGTGATCCACGAGCGATGACCCGCTTCGCGGAACATGAGGTGGTGTTACCGCTAGTCGTTGTAACTGAGCTCGAAGCGAAACGGACGCACTCCGAGCTCGGATACTTCGCCCGCGAGGCGTTGCGATTATTGGATGATTTGCGTGTCACTCACGGTCGACTTGATGTATCGGTTCCTATTGGAGACGCCGGTGGGTCCCTGAGGGTAGAGCTCAATCATTCCGACTCGAAGGTGCTGCCACCAGGATTCCGATTGAATGACAACGACACCCGAATACTTTCGGTAGCGAGCAGCCTGCAGCAGGAGGGTGCTCAGGTCGTACTTGTGTCGAAAGATCTCCCGATGCGCGTGAAGGCAGCAGTCCTCGGGCTTTCGGCGGAGGAATATCGAGCAGAGCTTGTGGTGACATCGGGTTGGTCTGGAGTCGAGGACTTATCAGTTTCTGCGGAAGATATTGACGATCTTTTTCGGGACGGTGCGATCCCGGTACCACCGGAATCAGAACTCCTCATTAACTCTGGCGTAGTCCTGAGCGGACCTGGATCTAGTGCCCTCGGCCGGGTGACAGCCGAAAAGAAGATCCAGCTGGTCAGAGGTGGGCAAGAGGCCTTCGGATTGCACGGCCGCAGCGCCGAGCAGCGGTTAGCTCTCGATGCGCTGCTGGATCCAGACATCGGCATCGTCTCGTTGGGCGGACGGGCTGGTACTGGGAAAAGCGCCCTGGCGCTAGCCGCGGGTCTGGAGACCGTTTTGGAGCGAGGACAGCATCGTAAAGTGATGGTCTTTCGCCCGCTGTATGCGGTAGGCGGTCAGGACTTGGGCTACTTGCCCGGTGCAGAGCACGAAAAAATGTCGCCCTGGGGGCAAGCCGTGTTCGACACATTGTCAGCGATCACCACTCCTTCGGTCATCGAAGAAGTTCAGCGTCGAGACATGCTCGAAGTTTTGCCGTTGACCCATATCAGAGGCCGATCGTTACACGATGCATTCGTTATCGTGGATGAGGCTCAGTCATTGGAACGGAATGTCTTGCTGACAGTGCTGTCGAGGATTGGAAAAGACGCGCGCGTAGTTCTCACCCACGATGTGGGGCAGCGAGACAATCTTCGCGTCGGCCGACACGACGGAGTCGTAGCCATCATTGAGCAACTCAAGGGTCATCCGCTCTTTTCGCACACGACGCTGCATCGTTCGGAACGTTCGGCCATCGCGGCTTTAGTGACCGATGTGCTGAGTGACGGTCGGTAGTCGACGATTAGTCTTTCGGTGGTCCCACGGGGATCTTTTGCGCAACAGGTCGCAGTCTGTCGGCGAAGAAGTCGTTGCCCTTATCGTCCACGATGACAAACGCAGGAAAGTCACGGACTTCAATCCGCCAAACTGCTTCCATACCAAGTTCGGGAAAGTCGATAACTTCGACCTTGGTGATGTTGTCCTGCGCAAGCCGGGCGGCAGGCCCGCCGATTGATCCCAAATAGAAGCCGCCATACTCCTGGCATGAGTCTGTGACCGCCTTAGAGCGGTTTCCTTTGGCCAGCATCACAAATGAGCCACCAGCTTGCTGAAACTGTTCGACATAGGAATCCATGCGACCAGCAGTCGTTGGTCCGAAAGACCCGGAGGCAAAGCCATCTGGCGTCTTGGCTGGTCCGGCGTAGTAGACACAGTGATCCTTCAGATAGCTAGGTAGCTCGCCACCTGCATCGAGAATCTCCTTGATGCGAGCGTGTGCAATATCTCGAGCGACCACAATCGGCCCACTCAAACTGACATGTGTGGCCACCGGTAACTGAGAAAGTTTTTCTCTGATCTCGGTCATCGGACGATTGAGGTCGATGGGAACTATTTCTTCGGACGCCTCTGGCTCACGATCTGGCAGAAAACGAGCCGGGTCCGTTTCCAGTTGCTCAAGGAACACACCTTCGGGTGTGATCTTGGCTTTTGCCTGTCGATCTGCAGAGCATGACACCGCAACTGCTATCGGAACTGAGGCGCCGTGTCGAGGCATACGGATGACTCGAACGTCGTGGCAGAAGTACTTGCCACCGAACTGTGCGCCGATATCGAAGTCGCGAGTTAGTTGCAGAATCTCGCCTTCAAGTTCGGTATCTCGGAAAGCATGTCCTGCGATAGATCCTGTCGTGGGTAGTGAGTCGAGATAGCGAGTACTCGCGTACTTGGCCATTCGCAAACTGTCTTCAGCGCTCGTGCCACCGATGACGACGGCGAGGTGGTAGGGCGGACAAGCAGCAGTACCCAACTCTCGTAGCTTTTGATCGAGAAACTCCATCAGAGACGATGGGTTGAGAACGGCTTTGGTCTGCTGATAGAGGAATGACTTATTGGCCGAACCACCACCCTTTGCCAGCACTAGAAACTTGTACGCAAGTTGATCTGCTGGATCGGTATTTGCGTAAAGATCGATCTGCGCGGGAAGGTTTGTCCCCGTGTTTTTTTCCTCCCACATCGATAGGGGTGCCATCTGGGAGTAACGCAGGTTGAGTTGGGCGTATGCGTCATACACACCCTGTGAGAGCGGCATTTCATCAGGTCCCGTTGTGAGTACCCGCTGGCCACGTTTGCCCATGATGATGGCTGTGCCGGTGTCCTGACACATAGGCAAGACTCCACCGGCGGCGATATTGGCATTTTTTAGGAGATCAAGCGCAACAAATCGGTCATTGGGGCTTGCTTCGGGATCATCCAAAATATTTCGCAACTGTTGTAGATGACCGGGACGTAGCAAATGTTGAATATCCGCGATTGCCTGGAAGGAAACCAAACGAAGAGCTTCATCAGAAACTCGCAGGAAGTTTTCACCCCCGAGTTCGACCTGCTCAACTCCGTCGGAGGTAAGCAGCCGATATTCAGTGTCGTCTGGACCTAGGGGCACCATAGGCGAGTAAACGAATTCAGCCATGTTGTCAGGGTACGGCTTCCGCTTTTGTCGTTGGTGATTGCGTAGACAGATTGACGAGCCGCGAGGTGTAGTAAGGGCAGGATCCAGCGGGAACCCGTAGGCTTAGATTATGTCTGATCCTGCCGTCGCCGAAGTGCCGGCGCAGCCGTCCGCAGAGGGTAAGAGCCCGCTGCGCAAAACGGTTGGAGACATCATTCGTTCTATGGGCATAGTTGGCGGCATCATTGGATTGGTGCTCCTGGTCACCTGGCGTCCACCACCGGATCCGGTGCGCGAGGTGGACTCAGCTCCCATCGCGATAGGAGTTGCCGCCGCTGCTGACTTCCCAGTGCTCTACCCCGACGTCCCAGAAGGTTGGCGGTCTACAACAGCTCGGTTCTCACCCACGCCGGAGTCGGGTGATGATCCGGTTTGGTTTAACGGCTGGGTGACACCGTCAGATGGATACGCCGCGGTTATTCAGTCGCAGGAGACCGACTCCAAGTTCATTTCAGAGCAGACTTTGGGCGGACAAGATGCGGAAGATGTGCCAGCCGACCTCAATGACGCGGTCGAAGGCTGGGATACTTACATTAGTAGCGACGGGACTCAGCGTTCCTTTGTTCAGGTCGAAAACGGAGTCACCACAATCGTCACCGGGACACTTGAATGGAGCGACTTAGCGTCTTTTGCAGCGACACTTCGTCCCGTCGATGTTCCGGCGGCTCCATGATTAGCTGAGGTAAGGGCCGCCAGCGCAGCTAATCAATCACTCACTTTCGGATTCGGAATCCTTGGCCTGAGCGAGCCGAGCTTGTGCATCGTCAAGAAACTTCTGACACCGACTGGCTAATTCTTCACCCTTCTCCCAGAGCTGCATTGACTGCTCCAAAGTTGGGTTTCCCTCTTCGAGTTGGTGCACAACCTTCAACAAGCCATCTCGGGCTTGTTCGTAACTGAGTTCGGCTGGATTAGCTTCCATCACCGCGGTAAGTTCCTCATCGATTTCCATATTTTCTCCTCGAATTCGCCCTGTTATGACTCAGCGACAATGGCTGCGAAGCTGCCGCTGCGGACCCGAACGGTAAATGGTTCTTCTGCTTTCACGTCAGTCGCGTCAGTGATGAGGGCACCATCTGGTCGTCGAACTACTGCGTAGCCGCGGTCAAGTGTGCCCTGCGGTGAAAGTGCTGCAAGCCTCGCGGTAGTTGCTGCGAGATTTTGCTGGCGGTTGCCCAAAGTGGTGGAAGAAACTCGTCGCAGTGATGCGATGTGCATGTGTAGATCCTCGCGAAGGGGTCGCAGCATTTCGTCCGGTCGAGCCAGTACTGGTCGCTGCCGCAAAACGTTGAACTTCGTCTGCTCAGTGCTGAGGCTGGTGGCGGTAAGCCGGTAGATCCGGCGGACGGTCTCGGTGATCTCACGACGGCGCTCATTGAGTAGTTCTGCCGGACTGACGCGGTTCAGTCGCTCAATCAGCTGCATCATGAGAGTCTGTTGTCCGGTGAGCTGAGCAAGTATCGTCCGCTCCAAGCGCCGTGTGGCCAGATTCAGTTGCGCGATTTCTGCCTCCGCATCCGGAACGATTAACTTTCCGGCGGCCGTGGGTGTTGAGGCTCGCACATCCGCAACCAGATCGAGTAACGGATTATCTTCCTCATGGCCGATCGCGGAAACAACCGGGGTATTGCTTCCAGAGACTGCTCGGAGCAGTGCTTCGTTGCTGAAGCCGAGCAGGTCTTCAAAGGAACCGCCGCCACGCGTAATGACGATGACGTCAACGTCTTCGTCACGATCAAGTTCACTCAATGCCGCGACGACTTCGGGGACGCACTTGGCGCCCTGAACAGCTACTTCCCGCAGTTCAAACTCGACTGTGGGCCATCGAAGTCGGGCGTTAGTGACGACATCATCATGGGCTGCAGCTCGACGTCCGCAGATGAGACCTACTCGTCGGGGGACGAATGGCAGCGGACGCTTTCTTTCGTCAGCGAAGAGGCCCTCTGCAGCAAGTGTTTTCTTCAACGCAGCCAACTGCCGTAGCAAGGCACCTTCGCCGAGTGGCTGCAACTGTCTCGCACGCCATTGCAGCTGACCGCTGGTGTTCCAGTATTCCAACTTCAAATCAACGACGATCCGATTGCCGGTATCAACGCCGCTGCCGTCGAGGCGGTCTAACCCAACGACGACAGGTATGGAAATCTCCGATTCGGTGTCACGCAGGGTGAGATAGGCCTGTCTCTGTCGGCGACGCAACTGGGCAACCTGACCTTCGACCCAGATATTTCCCAGTCGGCCGAGATAATCGCGGAGCATCTGGGCAGCCTGCCGGACCGGCACCGGGTTTTCGTCTGAGTTGGGCGCGGTCATAACCAGAATGCTAGACCGCTGTGGTCCAAAGAACGCTGTGGCAGCGGTCGTGTTGCTCTCGACGTAAGATTAAGTCATGGCAGCAGAAAAAAGCCGAAAAGTCCTTCTCGCATCCCCGCGCGGATACTGCGCGGGCGTTGAGCGTGCAGTAGACACCGTTGAGGAGGCGCTGGCCAAGTACGGACCGCCAATTTACGTGCGCAAGGAGATTGTGCATAACCGTCATGTAGTCGAGTCACTCGAAGCTAAGGGCGTCACGTTTGTTGAGGAAAATGAAGAGGTGCCGGAGGGCTCGATTGTTGTCTTCTCAGCCCATGGTGTGGCGCCACAAGTCTACGAAGAAGCAAAACAACGAAACTTGATGGCCATTGACGCAACTTGTCCGCTGGTTACTAAGGTGCACAACGAAGCCAAGCGATACGCCCGCGAGGATTATCAGATCTTGCTCATCGGGCACGAGGGTCACGAGGAAGTGGTCGGTACCTCGGGTGAGGCACCCGATCACATCACGATTGTCGACAATCCGGAGCATGCCAAGGAAGTTGAAATTCGAGAAGGCAAAGTAGCCTGGTTGTCGCAAACCACGCTTTCGGTAGATGAGACGATGGAGACGGTCGAGGTCCTTCGGGACCGCTATCCCAACCTGATTGATCCACCCAGTGACGATATTTGTTACGCGACCCAAAATCGTCAGCAAGTGGTGAAGCAAATCGCCCCCGATTGCGATCTGCTTATTGTGGTCGGATCGCTGAACTCATCAAACAGTGTGCGATTGGCGGAAGTCGGCGAACAAGCGGGTGCAGATCGAGCAGTCCGAGTCGATAACGCTGGCGAACTAGATGAATCAATCCTTGAGAACGTCGCAACCGTTGGCGTGACTAGCGGTGCATCTGTGCCCGATGTACTCGTTCAAGAGGTCCTGCAGTGGCTAGCTGAGCGACATTTCGCCGATGTCGAAGAAGTGGAAACCACCCGGGAAACGTTGACGTTCTCGTTGCCGAAAGAGTTGCGACGCGGCCGCGACGACTCAGCGAGCGCGTAGTCGACGGTATACGAGTACTAGGGCGGCCACCCCAACGCTGAGTAACTGCGCCGGTGCCAGCGAAGTCAATCCGGCCGCCACCATCGCAAGTTCGCGGGCGAAGGTCAAACTAGATCCCAGCAGCGTTATTTGCCCCAAGAGCACGACGGTCGTTGCGGCCACCAGCGGAGGCAGCCAAACCACAGTCATACTTAGGCGGGCTGGGACGAGTAGCGCGGCTACTAGGGTCCCGATGACTAGCCCCCATCCTGTCTGAGAGGGGATCGAGGTAGTTCCCGAGCTGAAGAATCCGATGACGCATGCCACCACGGAAGACAACAGCATGACCAAGAAGGCCCCACGCAGTGTCAGACCGGTCGGTGAGGTTTTGGGGCGCACTTCTGGGCGACCCAAGTCAGGGCTCGCGTCAGTTGTAACCGGGAGGTGCGTGATCGAGGCGTTCTGCTCGGAGGCGTTGGGGTCTGTGAGATCTACGACCG
>JAOZTQ010000242.1 GCA_029939085.1 Candidatus Nanopelagicales bacterium | reverse complement strand
TGAATTCGTTTCGGTAGTTGTCCGGGAACCAGACATTGTGGTGATTCAACTCGTCGGACTGGCCTTCGAGTGCCAGCAGTATGGCAAATCCTGAGTATGAGTTCGTCACCCGATTGCCGCTAGATTGACCCAGCAATTTCGGAAGATGTCGTGAGTCAAGATCGCTCACGACGATGTCGGCCGCGAGCGACTCTCCATCAGTCAATCGCACTCCGGTGACACCACTTTCATCGTGCTCGATGGTTGCTACCTCAGCGTTGGTGCGGATCGTCGCACCGACAGACTCCACGCGTCGGTGCAGCGCATGAGCTAGTTGACCTAGTCCACCGCCGATATGCCAAAGGCCAAAGGTTTGCTCTACGAAAGGGATCGTTACCAAAGCCCCTGGTGCCTTATTGGGTTGTGAGCCGCTGTAGGTCGCATACCTATTCATGACAGTCACGAGGTGTGGACTGCTGAGACTCTTGCGAGCCATTCGATCAAGCGAAAGCCAGGGTGCGACGGTTCGCAATCTTTTGGGAGATTTAGCCATAGCAGCTAGTTGACGTGTACTCACTTCCGAGCCAAGCACATCCTGTCGAGTCATGGCCCAGATTTCGCCCGCTCTGCGCATGAGTTGACGCCATGAATTAGCGGCTTCATCACCAAGCTGCTCCTGGAGCGCCGCGGTAGTGCGTCCAATACTTGAACCGGGCAGCGTGAGTTCCTGATCCGGAAAAAAGTATTTGAAACCAGGTTCGACTTCGAGTAGATCAATTTCTTGTTCTAACGGTCGTCCAGTTTTCAAAAACAAATCCAAATACACCGCAGGCAGAGTGAACAAACTGGGACCAACATCGAAGGAGAAGCCGTCCCTAGTTTCGGTATGCAACTTCCCACCGGTCCGATCGCCGCGTTCAAGGACGGTGACATCGTGACCCTTTGCGCCGAGTCGAGCGGCCGCTGCCATCCCACCGGCACCCGCGCCGATCACACATACTCGAGCCATGGGATCAGCCTAAGCGGTCCGAAGGTCACGCAACTCGCCGGTTATGTTGACTGGATCGACACTGGCCTACCTCGCCACGAGTTCTGCCCCAGTCGATGCCTACGTACCGAGATCAGCGTGAGTCCGGCAAAGGCTGTAACTGAAACGGGATGCAGTATGGCGTCGGGCCAAGATTTTCCGCCGGTAGTCCGTGCCGCCACTATTCGGTTAGCAACCCCCGCTGCGTAGCCAAGTGCTCCAAGAAAGCGGCGGACACCACGCTGCCGGAGTGCCAGCACTGGTACCAGATAGATCCCCAAGAGGCTGCCTGCAACGGCAATGCCGTTGCGTGGACTACCAAAGGCGCGCCACAGTGACTTGCTATACCCCGCAATGACTTCCCGGTCGGTTTTGTACAACAGGCAATAAGCAACCTGGGACGCGTCAGCGAGGCCCGTTCGGTAACCCGCGCGTTTGAAGGATCTTGCTAACTCAATATCGTCCAAGACCTCAGCCTGGACACTGGAGTGCCCGCCGATCTGTCGATACGCGTCCGCATCCATAACGAGAAATTGACCATTGGCTGCCGCCAGTCGTGGATCCGATCCTGACTCAGCAAGATCGAGCGGAAGGGTTGTCAGCCAGGACCACTGCTGGAGCGGCTGAATCAGGCGAGCTAGCGGGGTCTGTGACTTTTGGTGAGGCCAGGCCGAGAGAAATGCCAACTTCCGGTTTCGTAGCTGGGTCACTGCAGCTGCTATTGCCTCAGAAGAAAGCCGGACATCTGCGTCCACAAATACGTAGACGGATCCAGTCGCATGTTGTGCGAGTTGGTGACAAGCCCAGGTTTTGCCGAGCCAGCCAGCAGGTGGTTCGCCCGCCCCTTTCCTGAGACTGAATCGGGAGTCACCGTTGGCTGAGGTGACAGCTTGATGAGCCGTATTGTCGCTCGAAGCGTCATCGAGGACCTCAAGCGATAGTTGGGAGACCTTGTCTTGTGCCAATAATCCCGCGACACAATCGGTAATGGTCTCCTCTTCGTCTCGAGCTGGGACTAAGACGGTTACCGGCTCATCAACACTTTTCGGAGAATTTGTTTCGAGATGAGGCAAGATTTGTGAGTTTCGAAGCGCTTGTAAAAAGCCCGCAACGGCAGCACCCGCGGTTATTGCGATGACCGCTGTCCCTACTCGCGAACCCCATCCGCTAGGCATTCAGAACTCGTCGAAGTCGCGCGAAAAGAATCGCGAGCGGAACCCCCATACCAACCGCACCTACGAGGGCGACTGTGATCCGGTCCAGAAAGATTGCGTTGGCCACAATATTTCCCACGTAGATCCAGAGCAGAGCTGCGACAGGTTGCTTCACCGTGATGTTTTGTTGCACCGGAAGAATCAAGGTCAAAAGTGACATCAGGATAAGTGCGGCAACGATCCAGCCAAAGAAGTTACTCAGGGGAATACCAGGTATACCGGGCAAGGACGGTTCAGGGTTGAGCCAAATCCAATGACCTTCGGCAACCATCTGCGGGTCCAGAAAGAGATCCCAGGAAGCCAAGACGGCGCTCGAAAGCACAATCCGGGCTGGTCGGTTCCAGTTGGTGCGTTCCACGAGAGCGTAGATGGGGTAGGCGATCATGGCCCATGCCATGGGGATAAGCACGGGAACGTCGGCAATCGACCACCCCAATCGATCGGTGTAGAAGTATTCGCCGAACGGTAAACCGGTTGCGGTACCGACTGCTTCGATGGTCCAACCGAATGCGCAGGCAATGCCAAACATTGTGACGGTCCAGGTGGTACCTCTGGTAGCCCAACTATGTGTGATCGAAGCGGAAAAGAGCAGCAATACGCCAGCAGCAGT
>JAOZTQ010000033.1:3858-10181 GCA_029939085.1 Candidatus Nanopelagicales bacterium | reverse complement strand
GCGCTTATGGAAACTGTCGGGAAGAACGCCGACCAAGCATTGATGCTGCACAAGCGAAAGCGGGTTGGGGACCTGACGGTTCGCGCCAAGGCAATGGAAGAGTTACAGCAGGCTTTGGATTTACCATCTGCTCCTTTGCGAGTTGAGGGGTACGACATCTCGACCTTGCAAGGTCAAGACACGGTCGGGTCGATGGTCGTTTTTGAAGATGGCTTACCTCGGACTTCTGACTATCGACGTTTCACCGTAACTGCCGAAAATGCGCAATCTGATACAGGTGCGATGACTGAAGTCGTAGGGCGACGATTCCGGCGCTATCTGACAGAGCGAACGGAGGCAAGCGATGTTGAACTTGAACTTGATGAAGGTTTGGCAGCGCCAACGAAACGCCGCAGTTTCTCTTACCCGCCACAGTTACTGGTGGTAGACGGCGCCGCGGCCCAGGCAGGCGCTGCTCAACAAGCCTTAGATGAACTTGGAATCGACGATATTGCCGTGTGTGGGCTTGCCAAGCGGCTCGAGGAAATCTGGTTGCCAGGTCGCAGCGATCCGATCATACTTTCGCGATCGAGTGATGCCTTACATCTGCTGCAGCATTTGCGTGATGAAGCACATCGATTCGCTATAGCTGGTCATCGCAAAAAGCGAGCAGCTCGAACGAGAACTAGCGCACTAGACGGTGTTCCCGGATTAGGTCCGGCGAAACGCAAGGCACTTTTACGCCGCATGGGATCGGTTAAGCGGATTCGAGCGGCCTCTGTCGAAGAGTTGAGCGAAGTTCCCGGTATTGGTCCAGTGCTGGCGGAAGCTGTGGTGCAGCATCTGCAGACGAGCAGCGACACATCAGAACAGGTCGCTAATGTGAGCACGGGGGAAATAGTTGCTCAGGTTGGAGAACTCGATGATGGAGAACGCTAACCGCGGCGTCAACTGGCCCGAGGTCGTAGTCGTCACCGGAATGTCAGGTGCGGGTAAGTCCACAGCTGCCCGAGCTTTGGAGGACCTTGGCTGGTTCGTTATCGACAACTTGCCGCCTCGACTGCTGCACGATGCAGTAGCGGCCGCACCTCGCAATGCGACATTGACCGGATTGGCGGTGGTCGTTGATGCTCGAGGTGGAGATGTCTTTGAAGCGTTAGCTGATGCACTGGCGCGTCTGCGCGAAGAAGGTGCAGACGTACGAGTCCTGTTTCTTGAGGCTAGTGATGAGTCACTGGTACGCCGCTTCGAGAGCAGTCGTCGGCCTCATCCATTGCAGGCAGATCGGCGGCTCTTGGACGGTATTGAGAATGAGCGGGTACTGCTACGTGACTTACGTGCCGAGGCAGACCTTGTTGTCGATACGACCAGATTGAACGTCCATGACTTGCGTCGTCGCGTCGAAGCAGCATTTCCCGATGAAGACAAGATCCAGTTGCGCGCCAATGTGATGTCCTTTGGGTTCAAATACGGTATTCCAGTAGACGCCGACGTCGTACTCGATGCGCGGTTCTTACCGAATCCGTATTGGGAAGCGGAGCTGCGAGAGCGGACCGGCTTAGAGGCTCCCGTCAATGATTATGTGGTCGCGCGCCCTGAGGCTCGAGAGTTCCTCGACGGTGTCGCCGGCCTGTTGGATCTGGTTTCTGACGGCTTCTTACGCGAGGGTAAGCGCTACATCACGATCGCGATTGGCTGCACCGGTGGTAAGCACCGGTCAGTGGCCTTGGCGGAAAACCTCAGCACGCGTCTGGTCAAGTCTGGCGTAGAAACGATTGTGACCCATCGCGATCTGGGGCGGGAATGAGCCGGCGGCGCTCTCCCGGCTCACACGGCCCCCGAGTCACGTGTATCGGAGGCGGCCACGGTCTCGCCGCCACTTTGCGCGCCATGCGACGGGTTTCCGACAACCTCACCGCCGTTGTGGGCGTTTCAGATGATGGTGGTTCATCTGGTCGCCTTCGCGACGAATTTGGGCTACTTCCTCCGGGGGACCTGCGAATGGCATTGGCAGCCCTGTGCGGTGATGACACCTGGGGGCGGACGTGGAGTCGAGTTGTCCAACACCGATTTCACGGTTCGGGAGAGCTAGATGGTCACGCACTGGGCAATCTGCTCATTGCAGCCTTGTGGGATGAGACCGGCGACATAGTCGCGGGGCTCGATTGGGTGGCTTCACTACTTGATGCTCAGGGGAGAGTGTTGCCAGTTGCGCTGACCCCGCTGCAAATAGTTGCGGATATCGAGGGTCAAGAGCCGACCAAGCCTAACCAGATCACGGAAGTTCACGGACAGGTGGCAGTAGCCAAAACATCTGGCCAAGTTCGCAATATCAGAGTCGAGCCAGCAGATCCGCCCGCGTGCCCGGAGGCCGTGGAAGCGCTGGAGGACGCCGATGTCATCGTCCTCGGTCCAGGTTCCTGGTACACGTCTGTGATCGCGCCGCTACTGGTGCCCGAACTACGTGAAGCGGTTCAACGAAGTTCGGCTAAACGAATACTGGTGCTCAATTTAGTGGCCCAACGTGGTGAAACGACCGGATTTACCCCAGATCGCTATTTGCAGGTACTCATTGACCAGTTCGGGGAGTTCCCAGTGGATGTGGTTGTTGCTGACCACCGTGTTGTCAGCGATAGCTCCGGGCTTTCTGGCGTTTGTCAGGACCTATTGGGTGCGGAACTTATGCTGCGGCCGGTGTCATCGGTTAGTGGCGGTCCAGGGGTGCATGACCCCGATCTACTGGCGGCGGCGTTCGCCGAAATTTCCGGGCGTGGCAGGATTCCCCCATGGCGTTGACTTCCGATGTAAAGGATGAGCTCAGCAGAGTTCGGGTCACGAAGGCTTGCTGCCGTAAGGCAGAGGTGGCTGCCATGCTTCGAGTGGGCGGCCAGTTGCACGTGATCAATAGGCAGTTGGTAGTAGAGGCTGAGTTCGATACGGGCACTATTGCTCGGCGGATTCGGACCAATATTGCGGATCTATACGGTCACGAAGTGACCTTGTCCGTGGTGCAACCAACCGGTATTCGACGAGGTGCTCGGTATGCCATCCGTGTTGTGGATGGAGGGGAATGGCTGGCTCGACAAGTTGGACTCGTTGACGGTCGTGGCCTACCGGTTCGAGGTATGCCGCCCTCGGTCGTGGCCGGGGCCCCTTGCGATGCGGAGTCAGTGTGGCGCGGTGCCTTCATGGCTCGGGGGTCTCTCACCGAACCTGGCCGTTCCTCATCGCTAGAGATCAGCGCACCGAGTCAAGAGACCGCACTAGCTCTGGTCGGCGCAGCACGTCGGTTGGGAATAGCTTCTAAGGCTCGAGAGGTGAGGGGTGTGGAGCGGGTAGTGATGCGCGATGGTGATGCCATCGGCGACATGCTCACTCGGATGCAGGCCCATCAGTCTCGACTGACCTGGGAAGAGCGTCGGATGCGCCGCGAGGTTCGAGCCACGGCAAATCGACTGGCAAATTTCGACGATGCAAATCTGCGGCGCTCTGCCCGTGCGGCTGTTGCAGCTGGAGCCCGAGTTGAGCGCGCTTTGGAGATTTTGGGTGACGATGTACCGCAACATTTGCGAGATGCCGGAAACCTACGTATTGAGCACCGACAAGCGAGTTTGGAAGAGTTGGGTTCGCTCGCTTCACCGCCCCTGACAAAAGACGCTATAGCTGGTCGAATTAGACGGCTTCTCGCAATGGCTGACAAACGTGCTGTGGAGGAAGGTATTCCTGGTACCGAAGCCAGTCTCACCGAGGAAATGCTTGAGGACTGACTCGCCTGCGCACTCGTTGCGATGGTTCGCTAGGGTCAGGGGGTAGTCGACCGCGAGACTGCGGTACGACCCACTTCACATAGGGAGTCTTCGTGAGCATCAGAGTCGGCATTAACGGTTTCGGCCGTATTGGACGCAACTTCTTTCGTGCAGTAGATCAGCAACAATCACAGGGTCTGGTGGTCAATGCCCTGCTGTCGCTGACCGGCGAAAGTATTGAAATTGTTGGGGTCAATGATCTGACCGACACCCGCACTCTGGCGCATCTCCTCAAATACGATTCGCTCCTCGGTCCGATGGATAAAGAGGTCACTCACGCAGAGGACTCCATAACGGTCGATGGAAAGCGCATCGCGGTCACGGCACAACGAGATCCAGCCAATCTTCCTTGGGAAGATTTGGGCGTTGACTTGGTGATTGAGTCAACCGGATTCTTCACGGGTCGTGATGATGCCGCCAAGCACCTCGAGGCTGGTGCCAAGAAAGTACTGATTTCCGCACCTGCGAAAGACCCGGACGTCACGATCGTGGTCGGTGTGAATCATCAGGATTACGATCCGGAGAAAGACTCCATCATTTCCAATGCGTCATGTACCACCAACTGTCTTGCTCCCATGGCTATGGTTCTGGATGAAAACTTTGGTTTGATGCGTGGCTTCATGACCACAATCCATGCCTACACCAATGACCAGGTGATTCTGGATGCGCCCCACAAAGACCTACGTCGGGCCCGTGCTGCGGCTCTCAGCATGATTCCTACGACAACCGGAGCTGCTCGCGCTATCGGGCTGGTGCTGCCCCAGCTAAAGGGGAAACTGGATGGCTACGCGATGCGGGTACCAGTGCCGACTGGATCTGCTACTGACCTGACCATGCGACTAGAGAAAGAGCCATCAGCTGACGAAATCAATGCAGCGATCAAGGCGGCAGCTGATGGGCCACTACAAGGGATTCTCAAATATACGGAAGATCCCATCGTCTCGGCTGATATCGTCACCGATCCACATTCGTGCATATTTGATGCGTCACTCACCTCGGTAATGGGCCCCAGCGCCAAAGTGCTGGGTTGGTATGACAACGAGTGGGGTTACTCCAACCGACTTGTTGACCTCACCCGTTACGTCGGCGCGTCACTGTAGTTGAGGTGTCTTATGCGCAGCATCGATGATCTCGATGTATCCGGTCAGCGCGTACTTGTTCGTGCTGACTTGAATGTGCCGATGTCTGCTGGTGAGATTTCAGACGACGGTCGTATCAGAGCAAGCGTTCCCACGCTGACGGCTCTGGCCGACCGAGGTGCTCGAGTCGTCGTGATGGCTCACCTAGGCCGGCCAAAGGGAAAGATTGTGCCGGAACTTTCGCTAGCGCCGGTTGCCACTCGGCTGTCTGAGCTCTTGCAACGTCCAGTGGAATTTTCGCCGGCATTAACTGGGCCCGACGTACAGGCGGCTGTTAGTGCACTCGATGATGGCGGGATTCTGTTACTGGAAAATGTTCGGTTCGATCCGCGTGAGACGAGTAAGGATCGCGAACAACGGCAGCGCCTGGCTGCGGATTTAGCGTCGTTGGCGGATGCATATGTAAGTGATGGTTTTGGTGTCGTACATCGTGAACAAGCCAGCGTGACAGATGTTGCGCAGCTACTCCCCAACGCTGCTGGAAGGTTAGTGGAATCCGAGTCGCGGGTCTTTAACCGACTTATATCGGATCCAGACCGTCCCTACGCAGTAGTTTTAGGCGGCGCAAAAGTCAGCGACAAACTGGGCGTAATTGGAAATCTTCTTTCACGAGTCGACCGGATTCTTGTCGGCGGGGGAATGTGCTTCACCTTCCTCGCAGCTGCTGGTCATCCGGTGGGAGACTCCCTGCTGGAAGCTGATCAGGTAGAAACCGTTCGACAGGTACTAGCTGACGCAGCCGATCGTGGAGTTGAGGTTGTCCTTCCGGTGGATATTGTCGTGGCTCGGGAGTTTTCCCCAGACGCCGAAAAAGCAACTGTTGCGGCTGATGCCATTGAAGCTGGCTGGATGGGCATGGACATCGGGCCACGAACTATTGAACTGTTTGCCGAGAAGTTGGCCGACGCCCGCACTGTTGTGTGGAATGGACCGATGGGGGTCTTCGAGATGCCAGCATTTGCGGCGGGCACGCAAGCCATTGCGGAAGCCCTCGCGGATACATCAAGCTTTACCGTCATTGGCGGTGGCGATAGTGCCGCCGCAATTCGGGCATTTGGTATCGCTGACGATCGCTACTCTCACGTCAGTACGGGTGGTGGCGCTAGTTTGGAATTCCTGGAGGGTAAACAACTCCCTGGTTTGGCAGTGTTGGAGGATCGCTGATGGCAGATCGTAAGCCCGTGATGATGGGCAACTGGAAGATGAACCTCAACCACCTCGAGGCAATTGCACTTGTTCAGAAACTCGCCTTCTCGCTATCGGATAAGGACCTCGACGAGGTGGAAGTCGTAGTACTACCTCCATTTACAGATATCCGATCTGTGCAGACCTTGATCGATGGGGAGAAGTACCGGCTGGGTTTTGGCGGCCAGAACGTATCTCAACATCCATCCGGTGC
>JAOZTQ010000033.1:0-3758 GCA_029939085.1 Candidatus Nanopelagicales bacterium | reverse complement strand
TATGAGCCTGTGTGGGCCATCGGGACCGGCGAGGTAGCGACACCTGAAGACGCACAAGAAGTCTGTGGAGCTATCCGTGATTTCCTTCGAAGTGAGCACGGAAGTGAAGCAGCCGACTCCGCACGAATTTTGTACGGTGGCTCGGTTAAATCCACCAATGTCGCGGGAATCATGGCCATGCCAGATATCGATGGCGGTCTGGTAGGTGGTGCCAGCCTGGATCCGGACGAATTCGCCACCATTTGTAAGTTCCCGCAGCATCCGGCGGTCTAAACGATGGGTTACCCTGGAGGCTGCCAGTTGCGGTCTCGTTGGAGGAGGATGAGATGACGCTAGTTCTGCAGATCCTGCTTGTGGTCAGCAGTTTATTGCTCATTGCCTTGATCCTCTTGCACAAAGGCAAGGGCGGTGGCCTGTCGGATATGTTCGGCGGCGGCATCAGCAGCAATTTAGGTGGATCGTCAGTTGCCGAAAAAAACCTGGATCGAATCACCGTAGCCCTGGCGGTACTGTGGGCAGCCTCAATCATCGGTTTGGGACTCATCGTCAGTTCAGGCGGCTGACTTAGTCCCGCGACCCGCCGGGCTGAAGTCCTGCGAAGATCACTTTCATCTGCCTACAGTCTTAGTACCGAACTTCTGTTCGGTAAACGTCGTGTAAGCATTTCCCCCGAGACGGGGTAAGGGCGCTCGTGGTTATCCACTAGCGCAACTACGAAAGGACATTCACGTGTCAGGTGGACAGGCGATTCGGGGCAGTCGAATTGGTGCTGGTCCTATGGGCGAGGCCGAGCGAGGCGAAGCGGCCCCCCGGATGACAGTTTCATTTTGGTGTGCCAACGATCATGAGTCGACCCCAAGTTTCGTTGAGGGTGCGAATGTACCCGAAAATATGGATTGCCCGAGATGTGGCTGGCCCGCAGGTAGGGATCGAGCCAATCCGCCCGCTCCGCCAAAGATCGAGCCGTACAAGACTCACCTTGCCTATGTGAAAGAGCGTCGTAGCGACTCCGATGCGGATGCCATCATCGGTGAGGCGTTGGAAGAGTTACGTAACGATCCGTTCTAGCCAGTTCAGGAGTCGCGTCGCATAGACGCAGGCAGTTTGGCTGCTGCGGCCTCGTCGATCAGCGCCAAGGTTCGTTGCTGGCCTACTGCGCCCGAAGCCGGGTGCGTGGTTGGATTCGCAGTTTCCGCGAGAGCCTCAGCTAGTGCCTCTGCTTTCTCTGCGCCCGAAGCGACAAGCCAAACCTGGGCTGCTGAGCAGATCAAAGGAAAGGTAAACGAGATTCTCGTAGGCGGCGGCTTCGGGGACTGGCGTACCGGAACAACTGTCTCGTTTGTTATCCGTGTCTCTTCATGACCGGGAAATAACGAAGCAACGTGGGCGTCGGGTCCGACTCCCAGCATCAAGACGTCGAATCGTGGACTTTCCCTGCCCTGCGTTTCGGCTACGGCGATTAACTCGGCCGCATGGCCGGTCGCTGCGGCAGCGACGTCGTTGCCCCACGCTCCATCCGAGGCCGGCATCGCATGCACCCGAGACGGATCAACTGGTACTCGATCTAGCAGAGCGGCTCGGGCCTGAGTTTCGTTGCGGTCCGGATCCCCGGTCGGAAGGAAACGTTCATCGCCCCAATAGAAGTCAACGAGTCGCCAATCGACGGCTCGGCTGGCCGGGTTCGTGGCTACAGCTTCCTGACTTTTTTGGCCCATACCGCCGCCAGTGAGTACTACACCTGCAGTCCCTCGCGCTGCCTGTGCGTCAATAATCTCGGTTATCAGACGAGCGGCTACTGACGCTGCTAGCGACTCTGGATCAGGATGAACGATGACTTCGACGTTAGTCATCTTCGTCCTCCTCGACTACTACTCCTAATGAGAGTGCACCCTCACCGACGCGATCGAGTGCTCGTAGGGTCTCGCCGTAGATCTCATCGGGATCCAGCCTGCGCAACTCCTCTGACATAAGTTCACCCCAATCTTTGCGGGGCAGCGCGATTGTCGCCGGTGGCATTCCTTTTCGCTCGAGTGTGGCAACTTTTCCATCGGGGCGTTTGATGTTGATATCGGCATCGGTGGTGAGCAGCCGCACTTGGGTAATGCCCGGTCCATCGCTCTCCACGACGCTGACGGGTATGTTGAGTCGACTTCCCAGCCATGCAGCGAGCAGATTCGCCGCGGCAGTTGCCCAAAGAACGTGAACTTCGGCTCCCATGATGTCAGCATGTTCCGCGTCCAAGGTTGAGGCCAACAGGGTGCGCCAACCGGTGATTTGCGTCCAGGCGAGATCCGTATCTCCTGGTCGGTACCCCGCCGCTTGACGCCTGAGTGCCTCAACCTGATCATTCTCAGACATTGCGTTTGTGATCCGTCGAGTTGAGTGCGTTCCGATGTCTCCCTCTTGCGGGATCTCGGGCGCATCATGTGGCCACCAAGCAACGATCGGGGTATCAGACAAGAGCAACGGGATAGCGACCGAGCCCACATGCTGCGCTAGTGCACCTCGGAGTCGCATCACAACTACCTCACCTGGGCCGTCTTCACCGCCAACCGAGATTTCTGCGTCCAATCGATCAAACTGGCTGTCCGGCCGTGGGATGAGCACCAGAATGCGCATGGGGTGCTCGTGAGCCGCCTGAGTAGCTGCAAGAGTTGCATCCGCCTGACTGGTCTCATCAGCCAGCACCAGCAAGGTCATGACCATACCGGTGGCTGGCGCTCCCATCCGGCGCCGAAGTTTGTTGATTTCGGAGGCAATGTCGTTGCCAGTAGTGTTCTCGAGTCGAATCATGGCCGCCTCCAGGTGCGTCCGTCATTAGACATCATCCGGTAGGCGCTGGGAGGACCCCAGCCGCCGGATGTGTATTGCTCGGGTTGGCCCTGCTTGGCCCAGTGATCCAGCACCGGATCCAAAATGCGCCAGGATAATTCGACTTCTTCATGCCGTGGGAAGAGCGGGGGTTCGCCGAGTAGAACGTCCAGGATGAGCCGCTCATAGGCCTCGGGTGAGGATTGCGTGAACGATTCACCGTATTGGAAATCCATCGTTACGTTTCGTATCTCTCGCACCGTTCCCGGAACTTTGGAGGCGAAACGAACTGTCATACCTTCATCTGGCTGAATCCGAAAGACAATAGCGTTGGCATCGACGGGAACTGCGTGTGAATCGCCATACGGCAAATGTGGCAGACGTTTAAGCATTACTGCGACTTCGGTAACTCGCCTCCCCAGACGTTTACCGGTGCGGAGGTAAAACGGAACACCAGCCCATCGTCGATTCTCGATATCGATACGGATAGCAGCGAAAGTCTCGGTCGTTGAGTCTGGCGGGATGCCGTCCTCTTGGAGATAGCCTTTGACTTCGACGCCAGCTTGCCAGCCCGCGGCATATTGGCCACGAGCGGTATGTGCGTCCAAATCCTTGGGCAACATCATGGAGCGAAGGACTTTTTCCTTCTCGATTCGCACTGACTCGGCACCAAAACCTCTTGGTTCCTCCATCGCAACCAGCGCAAGTAGCTGAATCAGATGATTCTGGATGACATCCCGGGCCGCGCCAATACCGTCGTAGTAACCAGCTCTACTGCCAATTCCGATGTCCTCAGCCATCGTGATTTGCACGCTATCGACGTAGTTGTTGTTCCAGAGGGGTTCATACAGATTATTGACGAATCGGATCGCCAGCAGATTCTGGACAGTTTCTTTACCTAAGTAATGATCGATACGGAAAACCGAATCGGGCGGAAACACTGAGTC
>JAOZTQ010000032.1 GCA_029939085.1 Candidatus Nanopelagicales bacterium | reverse complement strand
GCATCGGAAGTTCAAGCAGTTGTTTGCGGTGACGATAAATGTCTCCCCTTTGCCCAGCTATTGAGTGAGTGGAATCCAGAGGTCCCGGTTCTTGCCGACCAGAAAATTGCTGTCCGCATCCTGTCGGAGTTACAGAGCCGTGGCGTACCCTCGACCCGGGAAAATGTGCATGATCTCTTGGATGCGCGCCGGCAGAGTCGGGCAGCACTACCACCCTTTGTGATCGATCCGGCGGCTCGGCCACAAACTGTCGTGTCCTTGGTTCAGAATGCGGTCGAAGGTGACTCACGCGTTCAGAAGGTCGCAGAATCTTTGGCTGCAGTCGGCTATCAATCGATCCTGCTGGGCCGCGCTCCCGACAGCGCCCCGGCGGGAGACTGGTTTCTAGTAGGAAATGCGCTCGTTGTGCGATTGCCCGTCGTGGCACGCGCGATACAAGCTCAGCGACAAGCTCCGCCCGGTTCTCTGTTGTCTCGGCTCTTTGGCTATGACAGCCAGTTGGCTCGAACCGAAGCAGAGCGGCGTCTCGCTAGAGATCTAGAGCGTGTGGGACCTGATCGAAAGCCACGGTTGAGCACGCGATTGAGACGGAAAGTCACTCGCTGGCGCGGTTCGGTCTACCAAGAAAATCAACGATCGTTTACGACGATGAATGAACGTAATCGTTACCACCAGCGGAAAGCTGCACGGATGGAGAAGAGGTCCGCAGGCGCCGACCCCGAGAGTGCCTTTCCCGTGATTGGAGATCTCGAAGACCAATTCGGACCGGCGATCGATGCGCTGATGCCGCAAGCGATTCACGTACATGACCCTTCTTTGCTTGGGATCGCTGTGAGAGCGCGCAATCGGCTCCGCCGAAATGGGATGAACCCAAAAATCATTTATGACGCGCATGAGTGGACACCTGGTTTGGAACGTTCACATGCGTATCAACGGTCTGCACTTATGGCTGTCGAGCGGGAATTCATTGGGGAAGTAGATGTCTGCGTCACTGTCTCGGATGAAATCGCCGAGATGATGGTGAGTGAGTTCGAGTTGGACATGAAGCCGGGGGTAATCGAAAACGCGCCTAAGTCCGGGGTTGACCAGGAATATGCTGATGTCCGCTCAGATGCGGGAATTCCGTTGGATGCGCCGGTGCTGATATACGTCGGTGCCATATCGCAAGTGCGCGGTGTTCAAGATGCGGTCAAATCTTTGCGCTACCTACCCGGAGTTCACTTGGTGCTGCTGAGCCCAGCCGGGCGTTCCTTTTCGGAGTTGCGGAAACTGGCGCATGCCGAAGGCGTTGGGGATAGGCTCCACCGGCTTGATTACGTGCCAGCTGACAAAGTCGTGTCCTATTTACGCAGTGTGGATATTGGATTGGCTCCGCATCGACCATCAAAAAATCACGGGCTTGCTCTGCCTACGAAGTTCCGCGAATACATGCTTGCGGATGTGCCGATAGTGGCTACGGACTTAGGAGTTGTTGGAGAATTTATTCGGGAAACTGGCGTCGGCGAAACTAACGAGCCAGAAAATCCGCAGTCAATCGCAGAGGCGGTACGTAAGGTTCTGGCCGATCCGAGTCGGTATAAGGCCGGCATCACCGAAGAACTAAAGACACACCATTCCTGGGAGTCGCAGGAGCGGAAGCTAGCCCAAATTTACGGGGGCTTCATCGGGGAACCGTCGCATGGCGTGGAGTCGTCACCGAAGATTCTTATTGGCCCAACTAATAGTGCGGGCCAAGCGCATGCCTGGGCAGCTTCACTCCGCGGGGCTGGTTTGGCTGCTGATTCGCTAGCAGTGACAAGTGTTGAGCAGTTTTTCGCCTACCCGTCGGATCACACTTTGCCCCGTCTCGGCTTGGGCACGCTCGACCGCAAGTCCAGCTTCTTGCTCAACTTTCTGGTTCAAGTTGAGACGATCATTATGGAGTCCGCGACACCGATTGGCGCACCCGATCCGGCGCGGATTAGTTCGCGCCGGTCTGGCTTTCGCCAAGCCCGAGCCTTGCAGGCGGCTGGAACAAATGTCGGAATGATTTTCCACGGATCAGATATCCGCCGACCGGATTGGCACGCGCGGACTCATCGGTATACACCTTTCGATGCCCCAGAAGCCGCTCAACTTCGCGACAAACTGCAGGCAGCCGTCCAAGTCGTCCATGAAGAACTCGCAAGTTGGGAGGGTCCGGTAATGGTGAGCACGCCGGATCTTTTGAGCTATGTTGCCGGAGCGACCTGGGTGCCTGTCGTTGTCGATCTTGCTCTATTCCCGCTAGTGACCAGGGCGGACCGAGACAACAGCCGACCACCGCTTGTGGTCCACCTGCCCTCATCTTCCATCTTGAAAGGCTCGCGACACATTGATCCGGTGCTTCGCACGTTGGCGCATGACGGGGTCATCCGTTACGCCAGCTTTCAGCAGTTACCCAACAGCGAAGTGCCTGCGATTATGGCGCAGGCGGACATCGTTGTGGACCAGATGGGCATGGGAATCCTTGGTGTTGCGGGAGTCGAGGCCATGGCATCCGGTGCTGCCTTGGTCACCGATCCAGGACCAGAGGCGCTGGAGGCATATGGTGAACCGGTGCCGCTATGCGTAGCTGATCCCGACAACCTAGCGGAGCAGATACGCGAGCTCGCGGCTGACCGAGAGAGGCGCCTGGAACTTGCAGTAGCCGGACGGGATTTTGTAGAGCGGAACCACGACGGTCGCCGCTCAGCAGCAGTGATGATCGAGACGATGGGCTTAACGCCCGACGCTAACGCTGCAACATCAAGCCCACCAAGGTGACATCGTCTCGTGCCCAATCAACTGAGCGTTCCCGCCCAAGAACTAGGAGTCCGCGAACTAGAGTCGGCAGGCTTGGACTACTGAGCTCTGCTTGTTGCAGCAGGCTGAGCAGGCCGTCGGCCCCCAGCTCAGCACCGGATTCGTCATGTGACTCAATCAAACCGTCACTGAATAGAATTACCCGATCTCCGGGGTGTAACTGAGTCGATTCAACACCCCACGGACCTCCGATCCAGGACAGCAGCGGGCCAGTGCGATTCAGCCGGCTGGTACTTCCGTCGTTGTGAAGCAGGATGGGCGGGTGGTGCCCAGCGTTAGCCCATTCAAGTCTTCCACTGACCGGATCTATAGTGACGATGGCCGCCGTCGCTGTTGGCTCATTCTCATCACTGAGTCGACGCGCTGCGATTTCTAGTGCAGATGCGGGGCTTCGGCCGGAGGCCAACGCGACGGCAAGGAGATGCTTCATTCGCGTCGCCGCAACTCCGACAACATCACCGTGACCGGCGACGTCGACGATAACCACCGCGGTCCGATCACCGGGCATCGAAACACAGTCCCAGAAGTCGCCGGCAAGGACGGTTTCAGCCGCGTGAATTTCTCCGTAGACCTCGACATTTTCCGGCATCGAATCGGTTCGACTACTGAGCTCCCGCATTATGGCTGCCACGACGGGAGCATTACGATCCAGCGACTCGGTAGCCCGGCGGGCCTCCTCATCAGCTCGCACTGCATTTTCAATTTCGTCGACCAACTGCTGTCGCATTTGCTCGGCATCGCGACCGACTGCTCGGATCTCTCCCGGTCCGCTCGGTGTGATTCGAGTCTGGAGTTCTCGGTCGCGGGCTACTGCTCGCATCTGAGTTCTTAGTTCATTGAGCGGTTCGAGGACCCGGCGATATAGCACCAGCCACGCCACGAGAACAGCGACCAACAGCACCACGATGCTTGCACCCAAAAGTAGAGCTAGTCGATTGGTTAGAGACGACAGTTCCTCGAAAGCAGCAATCAGTTCCGCTTCGATCTGGTTAGTCAACCGCTTTCCGTCGGTTACGAACTGCTCGTAACTTGCCAGACTGTTGGTACTGGTGAGAATTTTTTGCGCTTTGCGTTGGTTGGCGTCTCGGGTAGCTGCGATCACCGGCTCAGCCACATCGGCTAACCAAGCAGCTCGGCTGGCTGATACAGCCGCAATCAGTGGCGATACGACCGGATCTTCGGGCAGGAGTTGCTGCATCTTGTCTAGGGCGATCTCCGATTGCCGCTCACCTGAGACATAAGGCAACAGGAGTTCCTCATCACCGCTCAGGCTGTAAAGGGAGATACCGGTTTCCATATCCGAAGTAGCAAGCGTCAATGCATTTGACGCAGTCGCAGCCGGTTCGTAGACCTGAGCGACTTGGTCGGTCTCTCGGGATACTCGCTCGATACTGAAGTAGGTCACCGCTCCGGCCACAAGCACCAGGATCAATCCAACTGCTCCTAAGCTGCTCAGCAGCGCTCGCAATGAGAGCTTCGTGCCAGATACAGCCATAAAGAGAACGCTAGTGCCTACTGGGGTAGATCTGGCGAAAAACTCCGCCTCGTAGAGTGGTCGGGTGGACCAATCTCCTCAGTTGAGGCCTGATCTTGCGGATTTACCGAGCTACCGGGCCGGCGCCCGAGCTGCTGACGCCGTTTCACTAGCCTCGAACGAAAGTGTCGGTGGGCCATTGCCGGAGGTTGTTGCGGCCATTGCTCGTGCGGCAGGCGATAGTCATCGCTACCCCGATCCGGCAGCTAACCAACTGCTCGAACGTCTATCGGTGAAGCTAGGTGTCGATGCCGATCAAGTCGCACTAGGAACGGGTTCGGTTGCCATCTGTCAGCAGATCACTACTTCAGCTTGCTCTCCAGGTGATGAGGTGATCTACGCTTGGCGTTCCTTCGAGGCCTATCCGATCGTCACGCGACTCGCCCATGCAAAGTCAGTGCAGATTCCATTGCGTTCCGATGCACGCCATGATCTCCCTGCTATGCACGATGCCATCACGGAGCGGACGCGCGTGATTTTCGTCTGTACCCCAAATAATCCCACTGGTCCTGCAATCCCTACGCGGGAAATAGCCGACTTCCTCGAGCAGGTGCCAAGGAACATAGTCGTTGTGGTTGACGAGGCGTATTTGGAATATGCGGGAGCGTCCGGATCGGAGTTTCGCGACACCCTGGACCTGGTGAACGAGTATCAACATGCCATGGTTTTGCGGACATTTTCGAAGGCCTATGGTCTTGCGGGATTGCGAGTGGGTTACGGCGTTGGACAGCCGGAGGTTGTCTCAGGACTTCGTAAGGCAGCAACACCTTTTGGTGTCAATCACCTCGCCCAAGCAGCTGCTCTGGCAGCACTGGAGCATGAGCATGAAGTGACCGAGCAAGTGGCCGACACGGTACGCGAGCGTGACCGGGTCGTGACGCAGGCCCGCCAACTAGGTTGGGACGTACCGGATACCCAAGCCAACTTCTACTGGTTGCCATTAGGCAGTAGCACCGACAAGTTTGCTCAAGCCTGTGCTGGTGCAGGGGTACTCGTGCGGGCGTTTTCTGGTGAAGGCGTTCGCGTCACGATAGGCGAGCCGCAATGGAACGACCGAGTTTTGCAGGTACTTCGAGATTTCCGGTGAACTGCCAGCGGACGAATAACCGAGACACCCGGAGTAGTTGAGACAACCGCGATAACATCTGGCAGATTCGACTTTGACTGGTTCTGTTCCATGGTGCATAGGAGCTCGCTGAATGGCTGACCTGGAAGGCCGCATGGCCAAAGATCTGAACACCACCCATGCTGCTATCGACGCCGCTGTCGTGGCTGCCGATGCGGACACCGCCGGACTGAAGCGAACGATCGGAACCGTGCCGCTGATAGCGATGGGCGTTGCCGCGGTTGTGGGTGCCGGAATTTTCGTGGTGACGGGTGAAGCAGCGGCGACGAAGGCCGGTCCGGCGGTCGTTATCGCTTTCATCATCGCCGGTATCGTTGCCGGCTTCAGCGCCCTGTCGTACTCCGAACTTGCGGGCATGATTCCGCTTGCGGGATCCACGTACTCCTACGCGTACGCCGCATTGGGAACTTTTGTGGCATGGGTAATCGGCTGGGACTTACTTGTTGAGTATTTATTTGGTGCCGCAAACGTCGCCAATGGCTGGTCCTCCTACTTCGCCAATCTTGCAGCTGGCGCGGGAGTCGAGTTACCTTCCGAAATATTGAATCCGCCAGTCTCGGGATCTAGTACCGACGTGGTTGGTTGGATCAACTTACCGGCCGTCGTCTTGGTCCTCCTGATTACCTTTCTCCTGATCAGCGGGGCTAAGGAATCTGCGAGAGCGACGACCTTTTTTGTCATTGTGAAAATCAGCACGCTGCTGCTTTTCGTCGTAGTGGGTGCCTTCGCGGTAACCGGAAGTAACTACGAACCGTTCGTGCCGCCGAACGAGGGCACTTTCCAAGACTTTGGTTGGTCTGGTGTGCTCGCTGCTGCTGGCATCGTTTTCTACGGATATATCTCTTTTGATGTGGTCTGCACCGCAGCACAAGAGGCAAAGAACCCTCGACGAAGTGTGCCCATTGGCGTGCTGGGTTCATTGGGTATTGCCACCGTCTTGTACGTCGCGGTCGGTGCGGTCTTGGTCGGTCTGGTTTCCTACACACTCCTCAATACGCCGAATGCGCTTTCTTCCGCGCTAGATGCGGTGAATCTGGGCTGGGTGGGTGACATCGTTGATATTGGCGCCGTAATCGGTCTCGGTGCGTCGGTGCTTGCGCTTCTTTATGGGCAGACACGTATTCTCATGCGCATGTCGCAGGATGCGATGTTGCCGAGCGCATTAGGTCGTGTGGCAAAAGGTCGAGGCACCCCAACATTGAGCATCCTGATTTGCGGAATAGCAGCCGCGGTCATGGCTGGGCTACTACCATCGAGCATCCTGGTGGAACTCGTGTCCATCGGCACGCTGCTGGCCTTCATCATCGTTTCGGTGGCGGTAATCGTCTTACGCAAAACTCGACCAGACTTACCCAGAAACTTTAAGGTTCCGGGTGGCTACACGTTCCCCATTTTGTCCATCGTGACGTCACTCATCATCATGATGACTCTTCCTTTCGCGACCTGGCTTCGGTTGCTGGCTTGGTTGGCGATAGGGCTAGTCATTTACTTCACGTACTCAAAGGCGAGGGCGGGCGCCCTGATGGATGAGCGCGCGGCAGAGCAACCTGAGGCTTTAGCCGAGGAGTTCGAGGAGGAGCAAGAACGGAAGTCTTCGGGTGAATGAGATCCGACGAACAGGCTGACTGCACCAACCTCACTCATCCTTTGGGCGGACATGCTCGGTCCATTGGTTCCCATCCCACCAACGCAGTTGATCCGGATTGTGAGCCTCTGGGTACCAACCGCGGGGGGTGCTGCTCACACCTGTTCCCTGGGAAGCGACTTCAGGAGTGTTGGCGCCCTCAGGCACCGCCACTTTCTTTTTGTTCACTGAAATGACGACCAACCAGATGATGCCGGCAACTACCAGAACGAATCCGAGCATCCCCAGGACTGCGGCGATTGCGATCCCACCAAAAAGTGATCCAGCGCTCTGAAGAACCGGCCGGCCAACCGCAACGCTGACGTTGTCCTGTCGAACGTCGATGGTGTACGCGCCAGCCGTCGAGGCCGTGAACTGGATGATTCCCAGGTATTCCTGTCCGTTAACGGTTGTGCTTTGCGTTGTTGCTCCACATGAGATGCACGTTATGGGAATGTCGTTGCCATTCGGACCGCTTACCTTTATGGCGCTGGAATCAACGGTTGCGGTTGCCTGATCAGCCGAACCGGACGGTATCGCGTATACGGCCCAATCTCCCTCAGCTAACTCTACGGACCGGGGCTCACCTGAAGTCCAGATCTGCTGCGGCAGTAGTTTGCTGACTTCACTGGTGATGGCGAAAATAGCCCAGCCCACGCTGCCGGCCAAGAGCAGTAGTCCAACCACCAAGGTGATAATCGGTGCTTTTTTTGTTTTGGCCGCCATCGTGAGCCTCCCAAGGGTATGGCCCAAAGATTGTCCTTAGCGCAGGGAAATGCAAGGACTTAGGTCAACCAGAATGTGGAAATCGGTGGATTGAGGATTAAGACAGCGATTCGAATAACTTGAGTGCCTTAGGGGTATCCCACTTAACCGCTTGCTGTCCACCGACCCAAAACGCATCGGTCTCAATCGGCACCGAAGTGGACTCACCACGTTCCATAGAAATCATTCCCAAGGCGATTGCGAGTCGACTGTCGTCGATGATTCCGGTGCCCTCATCCACGGTGAGAGAGTCGGCTGCAGCGTTCGAAACCGAGAATGCTTTGAAGGGGTTTAACCAAGTCGTGGGACTCATGGCTTTTTTGCCGACGGCTGCAATGTACTCACGTTGCCGCTCAGCCCTACCGACATCACCGGTCGGGTCGGAGTAACGCATGCGCACATAAGCCAGCGCGGTTTTTCCGTTGACTTCTTGACAGCCCTTCTTGATCTTCAGGCCGCTGCGTTCGTCGTCGTAGTTGGCCTTGGGACACAGCGTTATGCCACCCAGTGCGTCGACAACCTCGGCGACACCATCCATCCCGATCTCGACGTAGTTGTCGATATGCAGTCCGGTTGTTTGCTCGACCGTGTTGACGAGAAGTGCGGGACCGCCAAAGGAGTATGCGGCATTTATCTTGTCGGATCCGTGACCTTCGATCGGAACCCACGAATCGCGAGGGATCGAGACCAAAGTTGGTTCGCCCACAAGTGGGACGTGTAGCAGCATGATTGTGTCGGTCCGTTGCCCCTCGATGTATCCAGTACCGAGTTGTTTGCGCTGCTTTTTCGTCAGGTTGTCCCGGTTGTCGGTTCCGACCAAGAGATAGTTGGTTCCCGATGTACCCGCGACCTGTTCCGTTGGCATAGCTTCAACCTTGGTCACCGAAAACGCGAAAATAGCAGTAAGTGCGAGAGAGTAGGCCAGGAAGCCCGCCAAGACCCAGAGCAAGATCCGCCGAACTCGGCCCTTTGGCTTCGCTGAATCCTCGGACTTTTCGGACGGTGGAATTGGCGCAGTAGCCACCCCACCGGCGTTGTTCATTGAGTACCTTTCATCGGCAAATGCAGGATTTTCGGTGGTTGGTTCATTGCCGGTTCGGAGCCGGCCACTCGTTTCCTGACGAAAAAAGTCTTCATAGTCGGTAAGCGATTCCTGATCGACAGAATCGTGTTGGGCAGCGCGGGGCGTGTCGGTATCGCGTTCGAACCGCTCGCCTGCGGGCCCGTATCTAGGATCCTGATGATTTGCCACGTTAAGAGAGTTCCCCGTTCCGACGGGAAGTATGCGTTGAACTTTGGCCGCAGTTTGCGGTGGTACTCACGAGTCTTCCCATTTCTCATCCTTCCAACCTCAAGTATCTACCCAGTTGGTGGCGCGGTCGGTGAAGGCGATGAATGGGAACCGACCCGTGATCATTGATTACTCCGATCGGGTGATCTGCAGCACAGCAGGTTTAGGGTCCTGACCTGGTGGGTGTAACGCAAGATGCGTATCGACGCACTGGCCGCTTGATCCATTGCGGCTGTTTGTCGGCCGTGGTGCCCAGCAGCTCGGCGAGCCTGTCGTATTCTTCGACAATGATCCTCTCGGACGGTTCCATCCGGAAACTCATCAGTGACGGCCAACTCATCATCGACCCCATCGAGGATGAGCAAATCCAGCCGGCCAGCGTGGATGTTCGGCTCGGCAACCAGTTCCTGGTCTTTAGAAACCACACCAGTGAAGTCATCGACCCTTATGACAAGTCGGTAGAGCTAATGGAGCCGGTGGACGTGGGCTCTGATAAGCCATTCATTCTTCATCCAGGCGAGTTCGTACTGGGAACTACGCACGAGGCAATCGGTCTGCCAGACGATCTAGTGGCGCGGGTAGAGGGAAAGTCTTCCTTGGGCAGGCTCGGCCTTCTGATTCACGCAACCGCGGGGTTTGTTGATCCGGGGTGGCCTAGAGGTCAAATAACGCTGGAACTGTCGAATGTAGCGACGCTGCCAATAAAACTTTGGCCGGGGATGCGTGTTGGACAGCTTTCTTTCCACCGCCTGGACCGTGCTGCGGAACGTCCCTATGGACATCCCGGGTTAAATTCCAAATACGTTGGTCAAGCGGGACCAGTCGCGTCGCAGTATCAGCGCAATCGTCGTGAGGACACCAAGTAACGAAGCGGATAAGGCTCGTTAAAACATCGGCAAAACTCCGCCCGCCTATCGGTCGGATGCTGTTCTGCTTGCTAGTTTCGGACAAGTCGGAAATTAGGAGTCTTAAGTGAGCGATACACCGCCCCCACCGCCACCCGGCGGAGGAACACCCCCACCACCGCCACCCGGCGGAGGAACACCCCCACCACCATCATCCGGCGGTGGAACACCCCCGCCCGGTCCCGGTGGTGCACCGGCCCCTTCCGGTGGCTACTCCGTGTCAGCAGCCT
>JAOZTQ010000241.1:1756-2886 GCA_029939085.1 Candidatus Nanopelagicales bacterium | reverse complement strand
AGATTCGCCGAGAGCACCGAAGTCGTTGCATCAGATCGGGATGATCTCACCCTGGATGCCTACTTCCTGCCGCCGGTTGAGCGTCGGGTGGCGCTGGTATTACTCATCGCAGGTGCTGAGTCCTTTGTAGTCGAGCCGCCCGCCTATTCGGATGTTGCCAACGACTTGGCTGAGCAACTCTTCCGCCACCATGGGTTTTCAGCCGTTCCTGAAATGTGATCCAACGGTGCGGCGAGTCGATGGATTTGCGGTCAATCGCACCTCCAGTATGTACCTGGTCATACTTTTGAGGAGGTCGGGAATGGCTAGTGCCACAACTTCGCCGTCGGCTTCTTCGCGGTCTCGTGGTGGCTTTACGCTTCCAGTGCTTTTGGGAGTGACCTGTCTTTTGGGGGGATTGTCGTTACTGCTGACCGTTCTGGGAGGTTTGCACAGACTGGGGACAGAAAATGGCCAGATTCCCAATCTCATGGCCTTGAATGCCCCTGCCACGGGCGATATTGCGTCGCTAGGACCAGCTGGAGCAAGCGTCGACAATATGACCCTTTTCGTAGCACTGTCGGGTAGCGCAGTTGTGGCGATACTTTTGTTAGTAGCAGCTGGCTTCTACCTATCTCGCGGTCGGATTCAACACCCTGATGCTGCTCGTCGGGTCGCCGCGACGGGGCTATGGGGGGCTTTGGTCATATCGCTGGTGGCTCTCATTCCGCTCGAAGCCGGCTGGGGACAGGCTGGAGTTGACGGAATTCGTACCGGTTTAATTGCGCTTGCCGGCCTGTTTTTTCTGCAGATTTCGGCTCCCCAGTGGCGAAATAGTCTCCGTGAGGCCTTCCGCGACTAGCCCGAATTGGGCGGATTTCGGCAATCGGGGGATACTAAGGGATAGTCACGACCTGAGAGGACTTGTTGATGTCTCGATTGGCACAAACCGAGGACCTAACCGATGTGCAAACTCACATTCTCGAAGCAGTCCACGACTTCGTTGAGAAAGAGATCATTCCAAACGCCAACGCGTTAGAGCACGCTGACGAATACCCCACAGATATCGTCGAGGGGCTCAAAGAGCTTGGTGTCTTCGGATTAATGATTCCGGAGGAGTACGGCGGTCTGGGCGAGTCCCTACTGACCTA
>JAOZTQ010000241.1:0-1656 GCA_029939085.1 Candidatus Nanopelagicales bacterium | reverse complement strand
AAAATGACTACCTTCTTGATCGAGAAGCCCACCGGTTTCGGCGAGGTGGAACCTGGTCTTACGATCCCCGGGAAGATCGACAAGATGGGCTACAAGGGTGTCGACACCACGGAACTCATCATGGAGAACTTCCGGCTGCCCGCTTCTGCCGTACTCGGTGGCGAGGTAGGCAAGGGCTTTTATCAAATGATGGATGGCGTCGAGGTCGGTCGCGTGAACGTAGCGGCACGAGCCTGCGGTTTAGCACTTCGCGCTTTTGAACTTGGGGTCGACTACGCCCAACTTCGCGAGACTTTCGGAAAGCCCATTGCGGAGCATCAGGCCGTCCAGTTCCGGCTAGCGGATATGGCAGTCAAGGTCGAAGCAGCTCATCGAATGATGATTATGGCCGCCCGCAAGAAAGACTCTGGTGAGCGAAACGATCTAGAGTCTGGCATGGCCAAGTACCTGGCCAGCGAGTACTGCAAAGAAGTTGTTGAAGACTCTTTCCGCATCCACGGCGGCTACGGCTATTCCAAGGAATACGAAATCGAGCGCCTGTACCGGGAGGCTCCCATGCTGATGATTGGCGAGGGCACCGCCGACATTCAGCGGATGATCATCGGACGTCGGTTGCTCGAGGACTACAAGTTAAGGCTCTAGCCTTCGGGGTACCGTGGTGTTATGCCCGAACGTAACCGGTTAAGCGCGGAAATCGCTAAGCGACCCGTGCTCACTTCGTTTCACGACTACGACGACGCACAGCGTGCTGTCGACAAGTTGAGTGACGCGCAGTTCCCCGTTCAGCATGTTGCGATCATGGGAGTAGACCTCAAGTTGGTCGAAAGCGTCATTGGTCGCATGTCCTGGGGTAGGGCTGCGCTCTCCGGTATGGCGACATTTAGCGGGTTCGGTGTCCTGGTTGGATTGTTCGTCAGTTTCTTTGGTGGCCAAGAAAACTCTTTGATCCAGATGATCTTCATCGGACTTCTTTTCGGCGCCGCGTTCGGCATCATTTTTGGACTGGTGTCTTACGCGATCAGTGGCGGTAAGCGAGACTTTACCTCTCGCCAGGCTTTGCAAGCCGATCGTTACGATCTGTTGTGCGAGGCCGAACATCTTGCCAAGGCGCGTCAGATTCTGGAGTTAGGACCTGCCTGGCCTCCACCACTACCGACTCCGGAACAATCCGCCACGGATGGCGAAACCAGTGGAAACTGAGTTCGGATGTCCCAACTGTGGCGCACCACTGCGTCCGCCCAATCTGATGCACGATGGCTACCTGTGTCCGCAGCATGGTGAAGTCCCACCGCTGCACTCACCGCTATTACCTCAGCCCGACCACTTAGCGACCCTCGTTGGTGCTGCTGAGGTCCCGGCTTGGATTCCGTGGCCGCTGCCGACGAACTGGGTGTTTACCGGTATCCGCATGGTGGGCGGTGGTCCGATACCAATCACGGCCGTAGCGGTCGGTCTTACCGGAGCAGCTCTTAACACTGGCCCGGCGGACTTAGTGATCATCGCAGAGCAACCAGGAACCGGTCTGGGAGCCCGCTACAGCGGTATTTCCGGTCAAGACCCCGACCCCAGTATGTTGGCAAACCCGCCAGCCACCCACATACATGCCGCGGGTTGGCCGACGCCGTTGTGGTCATTGCCTACCGAAGATGATCGCGA
>JAOZTQ010000001.1 GCA_029939085.1 Candidatus Nanopelagicales bacterium | reverse complement strand
ACGGCACTTTCAAATGTTCGAGTTGATGTCATGACCGCTCTGGTCTCCTTTGACCGCGTCTTTGAGGTACTAGATCTGAAGCCACAGGTAGCTGATGCACCAGAGGCTGAGATGTTGAGTGCTTCAAACCCCGCCTCGGTCGAGTTCGACAATGTGAACTTCACTTACCCTCGAGCGGCAGATGTTTCACTGGCATCGCTGGAATCAGTCGCTCGAAAGACAGCTGACGCCGCCAACTCCGCGCCAGCACTACGAGATGTGAATTTCACGGTTGCTCCGGGCAAGATGCTCGCGCTAGTCGGTCCGTCGGGTGCTGGCAAGACCACGATTACATCGCTGGTGTCCCGGCTGTACGATCCAGACTCAGGTGAGGTTCGGATCGGTGGCGAAGATCTGCGGTCATTGACCCAACAATCCATTCACGACACTGTCGGGGTAGTGACGCAAGATGCGCATCTGTTCCACGACACCATTCTGGCCAACCTCAGGTACGCCCGACCGGAAGCAGAGCTATCGGAAGTATGGGCTGCTTGTGAAGATGCCCAGATTGCTGGCCTAATCAGGGATTTACCTGAGGGGATGGACACGATTGTTGGAGATCGTGGTCACCGGTTATCCGGCGGTGAGCGACAGCGGCTAGCTATCGCTCGATTACTGCTCAAACAGCCTCGTGTAGTTGTACTGGACGAGGCTACGGCGCACCTGGACAGTGACAGTGAGGCAGCGGTGCAGCGAGCTCTGGCTAGGGCTTTAACTGGTCGAACTTCTGTCGTCATCGCTCATCGATTGAGCACGATTCGAGAAGCCGATCAAATATTGGTGATCGATGCGGGTCAGGTCGTCGAGCACGGAACGCATACTGATTTGCTGGCAGCAGGTGGGCTTTATGCCGAGCTATATCGCACGCAGTTCCAAGGCCGAACGCAGGTTGATTCCTGACGTCTCAACCTAGCCAACTCGTTGTCTCGGGTTGGGCCGTCACACGGCAGCTGTGGAGTCAGTCTGATCATGTTCCGCCGAGACTTCCGCTGCCTCACGCCTTAGGAAGAAGAACCAACCGCCGATCACGACAGCCGCGAATAGTAGCCATTGGCCAGCATAGGAGAGGTTGCGGGAGTCGGTCGGTTCCGGCAATGGCACTGGCGTCAACTCTGGATCATTTGCCGCGATCACGTACCAACTGGAGGGTCTGGGTCCGGCAACGAGTTCGGATAGCCCCTCGGGGTTCATCGCACTTGCCTGTCCGGCTGGCACATCGTCGGCTTTTCGAGCCGGTGCCGTCTCCGGTTTACGCGCGTAGCCGTCCACTGTGAGTATTCCGGAGGGTGGGGCCGGCGCAGGTTCCAGATTTCCGATTGCGGCCGGTAGCCAGCCCCGGACCACCCAAGTAGCGCCCTCATCAGTGAGTAGCAATGTTGTGACCCAGAATCCGTTACTCCCACTTTGCGGTCGGTTCCGGATGAGGAGTTGAGCGTCAGGATCGTACTCACCAGTGACTTGAACCCGCTGCCAATCAACTGCGTCACTGGCATCGGTATACGCCAGTGAGGCCGGCGGACTTTCCAAGCGTTCGGAAATGGCGCTGAATTCAATCCGTTCTTCTTCGGCTCGGTTGTATTGCCACAGACTTAAAAGGCCGAAAGCGACGATCGCAATCAATGCGGCCGCCGTGAAGGCCTGCCAGCGAGGATTACGCAGCAGGGAGAGCATCCTGCGAGCCTACTCCCGTCGATCGTCCGTGATCACTTCACCGGGCCCGAGTTGGCCCATAGGAAGCGGGCGTACCTGTTCTGGACCGCTGAACTTATCGTTCTCCCGGCCGGCATTGGCCATAATGACGGCGATATACGGCAGAAACACTGCGCCAGCGAGGAAAGCCCAGCGCAACCATCCGTCAGCGACTACCGCAGCGATAAAACATAGGGTCCGGATACTCATCGAGATGAGATATCGACGGGTCCGCGCTCGCTGCTCTTGACTCAGACCAGTTTGCGCCGTTGTAACGCGGTGGACCGAATCGTCGCCCCGGCGAGCTCGCGGCTGCGGTTCAGTGGACTCCGCTGGGAGTGTCATCTAGCCTCCTGCTCTATGTCGCGTCGCTTTGGGTGGACAAGTTGAAATCCTCGACCACCAAAGGCGGCATGGCAGCCCGGTTGAAGTAATCACCCATCTCTCGGGCGAGAGTTCGTTCCGTTGCTCCCGAATCTAGGATACGACCGAGGAGCCCAACCGGCGATTCGTTGAACCGGTAGTTGCCACAAGATCCCACAATCTCCCCATTCCGGACGACATAGACGCCATCGCGGGTGAGTCCGGTCAGAAGAAGTGTTTTTGGGTCCACCATCCGGTTGTACCAAAGGCACGTAATGAGAATCCCATCACGAAGTCGACCTGCGACATCAGCGAGTGAGCCGTGGCCCGTTGCAGTTCGCATTTCCAGGTTGTCGACCGCCGGGGCATAGGGCAGTCCCGCCTGCGCAGCGATATGGCGAGTAGTGATCAGCCGCTGGAGGACGCCATTAGCGATCCAGTCACTTGCTGGCACCGCAGCTCCGTTATCAAACGGTGAGCTAGTGCTTGTTGCGGCGACCGCGGTCGCAAAGTCAGCACACCGCATGGAAGGGTTCGAATGATGTGGGTCACTCGAAAGTGTCAGACCCTCTCCGAGTGCGTCACCAACCCGGGTACCGCCACCGGGAGCTGCAAAAGCGCTGCGACCATCTAAAGCTGACTCAGCATCAGCAGACCAATACAAGTCGATCATCAGATCGGCCACGGCACTGGGAGCTAATAGAACTGTATGGCGCCCCGGAGCTACGTTGACGTGTCGTTGCTGCCAAGTGAGGCGGTCAGCGAGTCCTGCGCCGACCGCATCGAGATTCACCTCTTCGAAGTTTTCTCCGGCTTCCCCGTGCCACGCAGACCTTGTGCGCGTTGAATCTTTCGCGGTGGTCTCGAACCGGTTAGCTGGTTGTGTGAAACGCAACCGAGTGCCTGAGGTTGTGCCGAGAAATGTCGTGCCCACACGCTGTTCGGCATACCCGAAGTGTGAGATCTCCTGGCTCCTGCCGAGCTCGAAGAGGCCGCCTAAGCCTTCGGCTAACCCAGTTATCTGATCCGGATGAGTCGCCGGGGGCGCCTCATCCCAATCCGGTGAGATCTGGCCTTCCGGCAACACGTCGCAGTCCTCGGTCGGTGCCGCTACGGAAGCAGCGTGACGCGCTCGGTCTATCAGTGTGACCACATCAGTCGCATCGCGAACCTGACCGGAAACTGTTGCCGTTCGACCGGTTTCGGCATTTATAGGGCACGCCACAATATCGACGTGCTGCTCATTCACTAACCCGTTGGTCGTCAAACTGCTGTTGGCCCAACGAAGGTTGACCTCACTTGCCTCTTCGACGACGACCGCAAGTTGCTCGGTTTGGGCCTGAGCTAATGCCACCTCAACGATGTCTTGGGCACGCATCATGACCCGGCCTCCTCGCGACTGTTGAGGATGTTGACGTTTTCGAAAACGGCTGCCGGGGCGCCATGCGATACCGGTGCGGTTTGACCAGGTTGTCCTTTACCGCAGTTCAATGCGCCCGCCAACAGGAAACTCTCCGGTCCGCCGACTGCAACCATGGAACGCCAAAAATCGGGAGTTCGACCTTGATAAGCCACATCCCGTAGTTGACCTACTAGTTGCCCAGACTTGATGCGGTAAAACTGTTGACCCGTGAACTGAAAGTTGTATCGCTGCATATCTATTGACCAAGAGTTATCGCCCACGACGTAGATGCCGTCATCAACCCCGGCGATCAAATCCGCGACGCTGCCACCTTCAGGATCGGGCATCAAACTAATGTTGGGCATTCGCTGTAACGGCGTATGGCTTCCCGAGTCTGCGTAAGCACAACCGTTACTGCGCGGTAGACCGGCCGCGGCTGCCATCGAGCGGTCTAACTGAACGCCGACCAGCACTCCATCGCTGATCAGCGGCCACTCTTGAGCGGCAACACCCTCGTCATCCCAGGCCACAGTGGATAATCCATGTTCAACGGTGCGGTCGGCGCGGACGTTCATCAATTCCGATCCATACCGAAGTTCACCGACGTCAGTTGGTGAGACGAAGGAAGTCCCGGCGTAGTTTGCTTCGTAACCCAACATGCGATCCAGTTCGGTGGCATGTGCCACCGACTCATGAATCGTGAGCCACAGATTGGTCGGGTCAACAACCAGCGTGTATTGACCCGGTTCCACACTCGGTGCGGCGGCCTTTGCGGAAAGCAGCTCCGGAAGTTCAGATAGTTCCTGTTGCCACGGCCACGTCCCATCGGTCGCCGTCAAAAATTCCCATCCGCGAGCGACCGGTGGTGCAGTTGTCGTGAGGGTTGTGAAGTCGCCACTTGGATCGAGATGGACTGCCGTGAAACTGGCTTCCAGACGAATGCGATTTTGACGTACTGACGTTCCGTGTGAGTCTGCATAGGCAACTGATTCGGCAACAGCCAACAATGCGGCGTCAGTGTGCTGCACTGAGGGATGTTCCAGCAGTAGAGCGGAACCCCACTCTAAAAATTCCATCCGATCCTCTGACGGGATGGCAAAAGGGTCTATTTCGTAGCCGCTGTGCCAGTCGCCGTGATGCGTTGGCTCGGGGGCCAACTCGACCGGGGTTGTGACTGTAGCTGCAGAAGCTCGTGCCAAAGCTACTGCCGTCCGTGCGGTGCGAGTGACCGCATCTGTACTCAGATCGTCAGTTGCGGCGAATCCCCAACAGCCATCACGCAGTACCCGAATACCGATGGCCGCTTCACCGTGATCGACGTCAGCTTTGGCGGTCCGATCCCGTCGACTTTGTGCGGTCGTGCGAGTGTTCACCAGTCGCGCGTCTGCATGCTCACAGCCTGTTGCCGCACCCAACGCTGCCGCGAGGAGCGGCTCGGGGTCTACAGCATCTGGTGTTTGGGCCACCACTGCATACTGCCGGATAGTTGCCAGCCGCGCCTAGTCAGGTGAAGACTTCTACGCTTGGGTCATGCATCGATTGCTCATCATCCGCCACGCGAAGTCCGATTGGCCGGAGGGCGTTCCGGATCATGAGCGTCCATTGGGTCGGCGCGGTGAACGAGATGCTCCTGCCGTGGGTCGGTGGCTAACCTCTGAGGACTTCCTCCCACAAAGTGTCTGGGTTTCGACTGCTCAACGAACTCGAGAAACCTGGGAATTGATTTCGCAACAACTCCCCGAACAACCACCGGCTAACTTCCTCGAAAAGATATACGCCGCACATTGGACTGAGTTACTTCAAGTGGTCCAGGACATGCCCGAGGAAAGTACAACGGCTGCTTTGATCGGCCACAATCCCGGGTGTGAAGATCTCGCCAGTGCGCTGGTCTCAGCCGGTGATCAGACCGCACGCTACGAAATGGCATATAAGTTCCCGACATCCGGTGTGGCTGTGATTGAACTGAATGATCGTTGGTCGGAAATCAGTCCGGGCAATGGAACGCTAATCGACTTCCAGGCTCCACGCGGCTAATTGATTATTGCTGGAGCTGTCAGGGGTGGTGTTTTCCCTGTGGATGAATTCCCGCGACTTCTCCGGCGACTGTCACCTGCAATATGTGAGGCCTGAGGTGGCAGGAGTTAGAGAAATCATTGCCGAGCACTCCACTGGCGAAGATCCGGCTACGGCAACTGACAACTTCTATAGATGAAGATGGTCGCTCTGCTCTAGAGTTCCAGCATGACTTCTGAGCAGGCGGGGGAATCCGTAGCGTCCGACGACCAATTCAGCAGTAAGGTGGCGCACCCCTGGTGGGCGCTGGTTGCCCTGCTCATTGGCGTGAGCATGATCATCATTGACAGCAGCCTGGTCAACGTTCTACTGCCTGACATGGTGGACGATCTAGGCCTCAACCAGACTGAGACGCAGTGGGTAAACACTATCTATGTACTTATTTTTGCAGCCCTTCTCATCACAATTGGTCTCTTGGCGGATCGATACGGACGAAGGCTTCTCTTCCTCCTAGGCGTAGTAATTTTCGTAGTCGGCTCATTGGCAAGCGGTACGGCTCAAGACCCGTCCTTTCTGATCGCTGCTCGTGCAGTGCAGGCGATCGGTGGCGCAATGATGTTGCCTTCAGCTGCCGCGGTCATAAACGTCCTCTTCACGGGCCCCAGTCGCGCTCTTGCTTTTGGTTTATTTGGAACAGTCCTTGCTGGCGCCGCTGCGCTGGGTCCGCTGCTGGGTGGCTTCTTGGCTGAGTACTTCAGCTGGCGATGGGCATTCCTCGTGAACATTCCCGTCGGGGCCGTTGCCGCTCTTATGGCGTTGCGATTCGTCCCTGAGAACAAGGGTCCGAAGATCGCGGGGCTTGACCCTGTCGGAGTAGTCCTGTCAGCCGGCGGTATTGGTTTGCTCGTGTACGGACTCATTGAGGGCCAACAGTTTGGTTGGTGGACTGCGATTGCCCAGTTCGATCTCGGGCCACTATCGATCGGTGTGGGTGGCCTATCTGTGGTGCCGATAGCTCTTGTTACCGGCTGCGTTCTGCTGCTACTTCTGGTCACGTGGGAGCGGCATCAAGCTGCGCTCGGCAAAGCAAGTCTGCTCGATCTATCGCTATTTCGAATTCGGCGCTATGGCTTTGGCAACGTGGTTGCGCTTGTCGTTAGTTTGGGTGAGTTCGGGGTGCTCTTCGCACTACCGCTATGGATTCAAGCGGTGCATGCTCTCAGCCCGTTAGAGACCGGAGCTATATTGGCCTCCTTAGCGCTTGGTGCAATGCTTGCGGGTGGGCTGGCAGGTAAGGCTGCCAGCCTTATGGGTCCGACTCGATTAATCCGGCTAGGGCTAGTTTTGGAAGTCGCGGGCATCGTGGTGCTCAGTTTCACCTTTGGGGTAGATCGTAGTCCGTGGTGGCTCGTGATCCCGCTGTTCTTTTATGGCTTGGGGCTTGGCTTTGCATCTGCTCAGTTGGCCAATGTGGTCTTGGTAGATGTTCCGCCGCTCAAGTCTGGACAGGCTTCCGCAGTGAACAACACATTCCGGCAGATCGGCACCGCATTGGGTACCGCCATCATCGGAGCCGTCCTATTCACCGGGCTGGGCACCATCCTTAATGACACTTTGACCAAGGAAGCGGGGATCTCTGATGGAGACCGCGAAAAAATCGTCAACGAGGTGCGGGGTACGTCTGGGCAAGCGATCAGAGGCTTAGAGGAAATCCCTGGCCTAAGCGTTATCGTCAAGGACGCCAAGGAGTCCTATACCGAGGCAGCTCGCGACGCGGCCTTGGTCGCCGGAGGTCTGGTGTTTATCGGCTTGCTGGCGTCCTTCGCTCTGCCCCGTGACAGGAAAGAGGACTACCAGGAGCAACCGAGTAAAACCACAGACGCGTGAATCATTCCGCTAATACCTCGGCACCGCGAGTGACACTAAGCAACAGTCTACCGAGTGGGTATCTCTTGAGCCGATTCGATTTCCTCTCGGGATAAGCCCATCAAGAACAAAACTGAATCAAGGAAGGGAACATTGACAGCGGCGTCGGCTGCGTCACGAAGAACGGGTTTCGCGTTAAACGCCACCCCTAAGCCCGCAGCAGCCAACATATCGAGGTCATTGGCTCCGTCGCCTATGGCCACCGTCCGAGTGAGTGGAATACCGGTTTCGGCGGCAATCTCACGCAGAGCCGCAGCCTTACCGCTGCGATCCACGACAGGTTCTAGTACTCGGCCCGTAAGTCTTCCTCGTTGAATCTCCAAAGTATTTGCCCGCACATGCCCCACGCCTAACTGTGCTGCGATCGGGGCGATGACCTCAGTGAATCCGCCGCTCACCAATGCGACCTCATGGCCAAGACCAGTGAGAGTGCGGCATAGCGTCCGAGCTCCCGGTGTTAACCGGATCTGATCTCTGACCTCTGCCAAGACTGTCTCCTTGGCCCCCGCCAACAGCGCGGCACGTTCATAAAGTGATGCGCGAAAGTCGAGTTCGCCACGCATTGCCCGCTCTGTTATTTCAGCAACTTCAGTCTCCGTACCAGTGTGTTGCGCAAGTAGCTCGATCACTTCATCTTGAATCAGAGTTGAGTCGACATCGAGTACAACCAAATGCCGGCCGAGTCGGTCAAGTGATATCGGTTGGACGCTGAAATCGATGCCCCGCTCACTGGCTACCGCTGCCGCTTCTTTGCGAAGCGTTTCGTTATCGGGCGCCTGAATAATGAGTTCGATTGCTGTCACCGGATAGGCAGCAATACGTGACATCCGTTCGATATTTCCGCCGGCATCGCGCACGGCTTGAGCCATCTTAGCGATGGCGTGCGAGTCCATCGGGGCGCCCAACATAACCAACCGCTGCCGAGCCTGATCCCGGTCGTAACTGGCTTGAGTTGTCGCAGCCACTTCGATGTCGAGCTCCAGTTCGGTGGCCAACTGGGTCAGATTCTGTTCAATGAGTTGTCGCGCTTCTGTTGACGACAACAGCACTAACTGCACCAATCGCCCTGATACGACCGACTGCTCGGTATCGAGGACTTCGCCCTCGAGTGCGGCGAAGATTTGGGCGGTCAAGCCCGGTCGATCTCGACCGCTGACCGTAATCAGCAGATTTTGGGCGACTTGTTCAGGTTCCATGGCACGCCCACGATACCTACTATCAAGGCGCACCTAACCGGTATCCCCTGATGGCGTTGGTTTGGACTGAATGCTGAACGCCGCGGCAACAGCTCGTCGGGCTAACGGTCGTAACTCACGCAACTGTTGCGAAAGGATCAGCCCTTGTCGTTGGGAAAGTTCACGGGCGACTCCGGTCAACCACCAAACCCGAAGTGCGGCTTCCGCTAACTGAGCTGCTCGCGGAGGCAACTGCGGCGGGGGTAGTGGTGGGCGCCAGGAACGATACTCAGCCAACTCCGCCAATGCGGTGTCGTCAGGTTCGAGGTCAGGCATCGTATTGGAGATTTCCAACATGCCTTCACGCATAAGTGATTGTGCTTCGCCTACCGAGCCGAACTGGGCTACCGGATCGATCCGGCTGGTGCTTGGTACCGCGAGCCAGATCAACGGCGGCTTACCCGACGCGGGGATCATGGTGAGCGTGCCATCCGCTGACACGGCCGCTAAGCCCGCAGCAACGGCCTCTCGGGTTACGGGTGCAGGACCCGGGAGTCCTACTGGATCGCCGGACTCGACTACAGCAAGGGATAACCGCTCGAATCCACGGGCTCGCATCGCACCGATAGTCGCGGCACCGGTTATAGGTGCATTGCCGAGACCGTGAAATGTGCCGCTGATCATGCTCGCCGCTTCATCCGGTGAGCAGGTTTGAGCTAACGCAGCGTTGAGCCACCAGATCGTTTGACCCGCACTTTCGGCGCGGCGCACGTCAATGGGCATACTTAACCCTAGCCAGAGGTATTGTGCCTAGCGTGACCACCGTGATCCGGCTGGAATCAGCCTCCGTCCACCGCGAAGGTAAGGCGATTCTGTCCGATGTTGATCTGGAGATACGGTCGGGTGAACGTTGGGCAGTGTTAGGCCCAAATGGGGCGGGTAAAACAACGCTGCTTGACCTCATGTCCACTCGAATACACCCGACAACGGGGTCTGTTTCCGTTCTGGGCGAGTCATTGGGTCTGGTGGATGTATTCGATTTACGTCCGCTCATCGGGGTCTTGTCCGCGCGAGCCGCTGAACATATCCCGAGTTCGGAGACGGTTGCCGACAGCATAATTACCGCTGGGTGGGCCGTGTCGGGACGGTATTGGGAAGAGTATGACGACGTCGACGTGAAGCGCTGTGATGAGTTACTGCACTTCATGGGCTTGACGGAGTTAGCGAATCGCAGGCTGGGTACCTTGTCAGATGGAGAACGGAAAAAAGTTCTGCTGGCCCGCGCGCTATTTCCAAATCCCGAACTCTTACTGATGGATGAACCCGCCGCAGGACTTGATGTTGGCGCCCGGGAAAACCTACTGGGGAGATTATCGGCAGTAGCCGAAGACCCGACTGCCCCAGTGCAGGTCATGATTACTCACCACGTAGAAGAGATTCCAGCGGGCTTTACGCATGCGGTCTTAGTGCGTGATGGTCAGATTCTGCGCCAGGGGCCAATTGACTCGGTGATAACCGAAGAAAACCTTACAGAAGCTTTTGATACTCCCTTGTTGGTTAGCAAGGTGTTTTCGCGGTTCTGGGCCTTCGGTACCTAACGAAATTAAGCCCTACGAGATGTGCGCGCCGCTCTCGTGCCCTGGGGCGCTAACGGTCGTAGCCTAGAGACATGGATGCATGGGTGTGGTGGCTGATTGCAGCAGTCGTGCTGGGCATCGCGGAGTTCTCCACTGGCGGAACCTTAGTGCTCGGCATGGTTGGCGTTGGCGCGCTTGCGGGTGCGGGTACGGCTGCGTTAACCGGCTCGGACTGGTTGCCATGGGTAGTTTTCGGGCTCACGAGTGCCGCGATGGTGGGACTAGTGCGTCCTGTAGCTCGCCGACACATTAGGCAGCCCATCGAAAGTCGCTCCGGAACGGCCGCCTTGGTAGGAGCCGATGCGGAAGTGCTGGCAGACGTTGATGGACATGATGGCCGCGTGAAGCTCAAAGGTGAGGTGTGGTCCGCGCGCAGCTTCGACGGCACCTCGGTCTACCCGGTGGGAGATTCAGTACAAGTTTTATCTATTGAAGGCGCAACGGCTCTTGTCGGCTGACAAGTGCAGAGGAGGATGATCGTATGACTGTGGGAGCGATAGTTGGATTGCTTATAGCAATCCTGGTTCTGATTGTGCTTAGTCGAACCATCAAGATTGTTCGACAGGCTCACTCCGGAATTGTGGAGCGATTGGGTAGGTATCAGCGAACGCTGAATCCTGGACTTAGCATCATCATTCCTTTTGTCGACCGGATGCGACCGCTCATTGATATGCGCGAGCAAGTTGTGAGTTTCCCACCCCAACCTGTGATTACTGAGGACAACCTCGTCGTGCAAATCGATTCCGTGATCTACTTCCAGGTCACCGATCCGCGTGCGGCAACGTATGAAATCAACGACTACATACATGGTGTCGAACAACTCACTGTCACGACGCTGCGAAATGTTGTGGGTGGTATGGATTTGGAACAGACTCTGACCTCACGCGAGGAGATCAACATGGCGCTGCGCGGCGTCCTGGATGAAGCTACGGGTAAGTGGGGGATTCGAGTGAACCGCGTTGAGTTGAAGGCGATTGATCCGCCGCCGTCGGTCCAGGAATCCATGGAAAAGCAGATGAAGGCCGAGCGAGATAAACGTGCCGCGGTTCTGAACGCTGAAGGTGCCAAACAGTCGGCGATTTTGACGGCCCAAGGTCAGCGGGAATCGCAGATTCTTTCCGCTGAAGGTGATGCGAAGGCTCAGGTATTACGTGCTGAGGCTGAGGCGGAAGCGATTTCTCGGGTTTTCACTGCCATTCACGACTCAGATGTCGACGATCAGACGCTCGCTTATCAATACCTGCAGATGTTGCCGCAGATTGCGAATGGCGATGCTAATAAGGTCTGGGTGGTTCCAGCGGAACTCAGTTCAGCTATGGAAGGGCTGGGGCGCGCATTCGGTCGCCCAGGAGATGACAACTCCTGAGCGGACGGACGCGAATCTCTTCACGGTCCCGGTCGATGACCCTGCTGATGATCGAATCAGCGCCTTCACCGATCTGACCGACGTTCGCCTAAGGATGTCCCGGGAGCCCAAAGAGGGGCTCTTTATGGCGGAGTCGATAGCGGTTATCGAACGGGCGATTGCTGCTGGTTTCGATGCGATCTCAGTGCTGACTGAACCGAAATGGTTAGAGCACTTAGCGCCACTACTACCTAGGGATGTTCCGGTTTACGTCGGTAGTGAAGCTGTCATCACTGCGACGACAGGTTTTCGGATGCATCGCGGTCCGATGGCGGCCATGCGACGACGGACCCTAGCTGAGGTAGATGAGGTGACAGATAACGCCGATTGGATTGTGGTGTTGGACGGTTTGGTAGACCACACGAATGTCGGTGCGGCCTTCCGATCAGCAGCTGGTTTCGGAGCTGGTGCTGTCCTGGTGACCTCGACCTGTGCGGACCCGCTGTATCGGCGCAGTATTCGAGTCTCGATGGGAACTGTCTTCCAGGTGCCGTGGACTCGGATATCTGACAGCCAGGATCTCTCCGGTTTCGCAAACCTGGCGCTGACTCCCGATCCGACTGCTCCCGTCTTATCGGAAACCCTCGCGACTTTTGCTGATGAGCGCGTTGCATTAGTTGTAGGTACCGAAGGAGCGGGTCTCGCTGGTAGTACCTTGGCGAAGGCCGATGCTCGAGTTCGTATTCCCATGAGTGGTGGTGTGGACTCACTCAATGTGGCGGCCGCCGTAGCGGTCGCTTGCTACGCGGTGGCGCAGTCGCGGGCGAACCGATCAACTAAATGCTGAAGTTTTCAGAGTCGTCGGCATCATGTTCTTTCTTATCTTCTTCCTGACGCCGCCACAGAATGTAGAGATACAGCGGCACACCCAGCATGATGATCATGAATAGCCAGTAAATCTCGTCGGTGCCGCCGCCGTAGAAAGCAAAAATGGTGAAGGCTAGCGCTATCCCAGCAACCAGAAGTTTTCGACCGATATGAGCGACTGGCACTTCACCTCGGTCGACCAGAAGCCACTTAATTTCGGCAGCTGCAGAAAAAGCGTAAGCAATCATGGTGGCAACTGCGGAGACCAGCACGAGGGTCGCGACAGCTTCACCCAAACCTGAACCTGCATATTGCAGTGCCAAAACGATGGCGGCCAAGATGGCGGATACGACCAAACCCGAAGAAGGAGCGCGGTTGATATTGAGTTTCCCGAACAGTTTCGGTGCGAGGCCATCAAACTCTGCCGCCATGGGAATCTGACCAGAGAGCAAAATGAGACCGTTCATCGCTCCTAGACATGAGATCACGGCGACAACAGCAACAGCTGGACCCGCCCAGGAACCAAACATATTTTCCGCAGCGACGGCGAAGGCGGCATCATTTGCTTGAAGTTCAGCGTTAGTTACTGCACCAAATACCGCAGTGGTACTCAACAGGTAGACCGCTGCAGCTGCCAGCGTTCCAATCAATGTCGCCCGAGGGATGGTCTTGTCGGGTTCATGCACGTCGCCAGCCGGAATAGTGGCTGCTTCAACACCGATAAAAGAAAATAGGGTGTAGGCCATTACCGCAGTCAAAACTTCGAAAGACGGCAAGCCTGATGCATTGAACGGGCCCAAGTTGTCGAAATCAAATGCGATAAAACCAATAGTGCCGATCAGAAGCAGTGGCACCGCTTTGAGAATCGTGAGCACCAAAGAAGTTTTGGCTCCGGTCACTGCGCCACGATTATTGATGCCGGTGAGTGCAGCAATGACTGCGATCGCCACCGCAGCGCTTATGAGGACGTTGTCAGTGACTGCTGGGATCAGCACCCCAAGGTAGATGACCATAGAGGAAGCAATGGCACCAACGGCAACCCAGGCACCGATCCAGTAAGTCCAAGCGGACTGGAAGCCGATGAATCTGCCGAAACCATCCCGAGCGAATGCGTAGGGACCACCGACTTCCGGAGACCGGCGCGCTAACCGGGCAAATACCAGCGCCAACATGACGCTTCCCAAAGCTGTCAGTGCGAAACCGACCAGGCTGATCGGACCGTATTGCGCCAGCCAGGTGGGCTGAGTAAAAATACCAGCTCCGATTATGGTTCCGGTTACCAAAGCCGTGGCCGGCCACAGAGTCATGCCCTTGGGATTCTCGGCGACATCCTGTGATGATTTATCCACGGTAGCCATCGGTTTGAGTTCTCCGCTTTTCGTTGGTGCAGCACCGGACGGGCTGTTTGGCACTAACCTAGTGCTCGCCCGCTCTGTTCTCTTGATTTCCGGGAGAATCTAGTGGTTAACCGTTTTCGGATTGGAGAGTTATGTCTGCCGATATCACTCAGCCTCAGGGAGGTTGGCTGTCTCCGGATCAGATGCAGGAAGCCCGAGATCAGGTGCCGTTGGTGTATCTGGATGCGATTCCAGTCCGAGTGGATGAGGCGGGAGTTCTGCGTCAGGTCGGATTACTCTTGCGGGCGACACCAGACGGGATGTTGACACGGACCTTGGTGTCGGGGCGGGTGCACAAGGGGGAGCGGATCCGGGATGCGCTATTGCGTCACTTAGAAAAGGACTTGGGGCCGATGGCATTGCCGCGGGTGCCGGTATCGCCGCAGCCCTTCACTGTCGTCGAGTATTTTCCCGATCCCGGGGTAACCGGCTTTTATGACTCACGGCACCAGGCCGTCTCCCTGGCATTCATCGTCCCCGTCTTTGGAGATTGTGAACCTACCCAGTCCGCGTTGGAGTTGGCGTGGATGGATCCAACTGAAGCGATTAGCCCAGATGTCCTCGTAGAGATGGTGGGTGGCCGAGATCGACTGCTGCGAATGGCGTTGGCCCATGCGGGGGTCTTGCCCTAATGACTGCAGCCATTTACATCACCTCGCTGGCCCCCGGTAGTGGTAAGTCACTGGTGAGTTTGGGTGCTTTAGAGGCAGCGGCCACTCGTACCGCCAAGGTTGGTTACTTCCGTCCGGTGATTGCCGAATCGGAAACTCGAGATGGCCAAATTGAGATGATGCGCAGTCGCTACCAGTTGTCGCAGAGTTACGAGCAGTCCTACGGTGTGACCACTCTCGCCACTCGCGGCGTGGGGCATCACGTTCCGTCGGAGTTGGTGCATCGCATCCTCGCTCGATATGAGGATCTGGCACGTGAATGTGATGTTGTGATCGTTGAGGGGACCGATTTCACCGGAGCTTCCGCGGCATTTGAGTTCGCATTAAACGCGGAAATCGCGGCGAACTTGGGGGCAGCGACCGTAGTCGTGGTGCCAGCTCGACAGCATGAAGTTCCGCAACTGGTGGCCGCACTGGAGGCAGCGCGGTTAGGCCTGGCCGAACATCAAGTGACGCTTTTTGGACTCGTTGTGAATCGAGTGCCCGAAGCCGACTACGACGCCATTGCTGCGGCCGTTGAGCGGTCCGATGGGACACCCGTTTGGTTGTTACCTGAGTTATCTGAGTTAGAACGCCCGGCACTACGCGACTTGACGGCAGCAGTTGATGCCGAGCGGTTAGCTGGGGACGAAGATTCGCTTGGACGTGGCGTTCGGAATGTGATTATCGGTGCAATGACGTTGCCGCATCTGATCCAACGTCTAACTCCAGATACTCTCGTGATCGCGCCGGGGGATAGATCCGACATTTTGCTATTGGCGCAGGCTTCTCGAATGGAGTCGGACCTTCCGTCGATAGCGGGAGTTTTGCTTACGGGCGGTTACCAGCCGGATCCAACCATGCTTGATTTCATCCATGGAGTCGGGGCTGACTCGGTACCGATCATGTTGACTGACCGGGACACCTTCGAGACGGCCGACATAATCTCCCGAACTCGAGGAACTCTCGAAAGTGGCGATGATGCGAAGTTGGATTTGGCGTTGCGAATGTTCCAAGAAAGTGTCGCGGTTGATGAGTTAGCTGATCGTCTGATTGCAACCAGGCCCGATCAGGTGACGCCCGTCATGTTTGAACGCCGGTTAGTTGCGCAAGCAAGATCGGCGCCACAACATATCGTTTTGCCGGAAGGGGAAGACGATCGCATTTTGCTCGCCGCTCATCGGATCGTGTTGCGAGGTGCCGCCGAACTGACTGTCCTAGGTGATCCAGAGGATATGCAACAGCGCGCTGAGCGACTGGGGATACATCTTGACGACATTAATCTGATTGATCCGAGTAGTTCTTCGCAGCGACAGTTATATGCCGAGGAGATTCAACGACTCCGAGCCCACAAGGGCATGTCTGCTGAGACGGCCTGGGAGCTCTCCGAAGATCCGACCTGGTTTGGCACCATGATGGTGCAACTTGGTGATGCGGGTGGCATGGTCAGTGGAGCTGCGCACACGACGGCCGACACGGTTCGACCTGCGTTGCAGATCATCCGAACTGCGCCGGACATATCCGTGGTTTCGAGTGTGTTTTTGATGGTCTTGCCTGAACGAGTCTTCGTTTACGGCGATTGTGCGGTGCTACCGCATCCGAACGCTGAACAGTTGGCGGACATTGCGGTGAGTTCTGCTGCTACCGCATCCGCGTTCGGTATTGATCCCAGAGTTGCCATGTTGTCGTATTCGACTGGCTCATCGGGATCCGGAGCCGATGTCGAAAAGGTCACGCAAGCGACAGAGATCGTCCGAGAGCGAGAGCCGACGCTGCTGGTCGAGGGTCCGATTCAGTTTGATGCGGCGGTCGATCCCCACGTAGCACGATCAAAGCTGCCGGATTCACCAGTCGCTGGTCAGGCCACAGTTTTGATATTTCCCGACCTGAACACGGGAAACAACACCTACAAGGCGGTTCAACGTTCGGGAGGTGCAATGGCAATCGGTCCAGTGCTCCAAGGTTTACGGTTGCCCGTCAATGATCTCAGTCGTGGTGCAACAGTGGATGACATCGTCAACACTGTCGTCATCACCGCCATTCAGGCGCAGAGGTTACGTGAGGATGACTGAATCATGGGATTGGTCCTGGTAGTCAACGCCGGATCGTCGTCACTGAAGTTCGCTCTAGTTGATGCGACTACCGGTGAACGTGCCGCGGAAGGCGTGGTTGAGCGAATCGGTGAAGCCAACTCGGCCGCCCAGTACACCGGTCGTGGTGAACGTCAGATCGAGCAGGTAGTTCCGGATCACGGAACCGCTTTTGCGCTCGCGCGAGATCTCATGGCCGAGGATGGTCAGCCGCAACCGATCGCCGTAGGTCACCGAGTTGTACATGGTGGCGATGAACTTACCGAGCCGACTGTCATCAATGATGCCGTAATCGCTCAGATCGAGGCCTGTGTACCACTCGCGCCACTTCATAACCCGGGAGCATTGGTGGGTATCGCAGCAGCGCGCTCGCAATACCCGCAAGTACCTCACGTCGCTGTTTTTGATACGGCCTTCCACGCAACGATGCCGCCCGCAGTGCGTGAGTACGCGATTGATCGCAATGTAGCTCGCGATTTTTCTATCCGCCGCTATGGATTCCACGGAACTTCACACCAATACGTTGCCGCCCAGGCCGCTAAATTTTTGAGTAAAGACCCATCGGAACTCAATCTGGTAAGTCTCCATCTCGGTAACGGTGCAAGCGCCTGCGCTATTCGTGGGGGCCGAAGCGTTGAAACCTCGATGGGGGTCACCCCGCTGGAAGGTTTGGTCATGGGAACCCGCAGTGGTGACATTGATCCATCGATAACAACGATTTTGCAGGCAGCTGGTTGGGACGCCGCTGCGGTCGACAATCTGCTCAATCGCGAGAGTGGTCTGAAGGGTCTTTGCGGCGATAACGATCTGCGTCAGATCTCGGAGCGTGTTGCGTCCGGTGATGAGGTTGCCGCTCTCGCCCTTGAAGTGATGGCCCATCGATTGCGTAAATATCTGGGGGCATACTCATTCGTGCTGGGTCGGGTCGACGCAGTGATTTTCACGGCCGGTATCGGAGAGCACAACGCCTGGGTTCGTTCCGCAGTATGTCGCGATCTAGAGGGCTTCGGCATCCAGTTAGATGAGGTCGCTAATGCCGATCTAGGTTCGGGTATCCAACAAATTTCGTTGCCGGATTCGCCAGTTACAGTTCTGGTGGTCCCAACTGATGAGGAATATGCGATCGCGCAACAAAGCTACGCACTGGTGGGCTAGGCCAGTAGATACCGCGACTTATCAAGTTCCCCTTTTCAGATTCATAGCGGTGCGGTGATAACCAGGCCACGCGACTTTGGGCGAATGACCGATCCGGCTTACCCTGGAGCGATACCAGGTTTGGGGATACGAGTCAGGACTATGACCACAGCAGACATTGCTAGGCAGGAGCGCACCTATGCGGTGCGAACATTGGGCTGCCAAATGAATGTGCATGACTCCGAACGAATGGCGGGTCTACTAGAAGGCGTGGGTTACGTAGCGGCTGCTGATATCGGCAATGCCGACTTGGTGGTCATCAACACCTGTGCCGTGCGTGAGAACGCAGATAACCGCCTCTATGGAAATCTTGGTCAGTTAGCAGAGCGCAAACGTAGCGAACCCCAGATGCGTATTGCGGTGGCCGGCTGTTTGGCTCAAAAGGATCGTGACACGATCTTGGAGCGCGCCCCTTGGGTAGACGTAGTTTTGGGAACGCACAACATCGACGCGTTACCGGTTTTATTGGATCGAGCTGAGCGATCAGGTGAGTCACAGTCAGAGTTCGCCGAGACGTTGCAGGCGTTTCCCTCTGATCTTCCGGTGCGACGAGAGTCTGCTCATTCCGCATGGGTTGCGATCAGCGTCGGTTGTAATAACACCTGTACTTTTTGCATCGTCCCGTCGCTACGAGGACGGGAACGCGATCGGCGTCCCGGCGAGATCTTGGCGGAAGTTCAAGCTTTAGCTGATCAGGGTGTTCGAGAGATCACCTTGCTGGGACAAAATGTCAATGCTTACGGAGTGGAGTTCGGTGAGCGCGCTGCTTTCGCGGATCTGCTCCGCACCGTCGGTGCAATACCGGGAATCCGTCGAGTTCGGTTCACGAGTCCGCACCCCCGAGACTTCACAGCGGCAGTGATTGAGGCGATGGCGGAAACGCCTACAGTCATGCCTCATCTGCACATGCCGTTACAGAGCGGATCGGATGACGTTTTACGACGTATGCGTCGCTCTTACCGTGCCGATAAGTATTTGGGCATTATCGATTCGGTTCGTTCGGCGATGCCGGAGGCTGCCATCACAACTGACATCATCGTCGGTTTCCCTGGCGAGACGGAAACCGATTTCGATGCAACCCTTGACGTCGTTCGCCAGGCCCGGTTCGCGGATGCTTACACCTTTCAGTATTCACAACGACCAGGGACTCCGGCCGCGGATTTTCCTGATCAGATTCCAGGTGAAGTCGTCTCGGAAAGATACCAGCGATTGGCGGAGCTGGTTTCGGACATTGCGTGGGCGGAAAACCGAGCAATTGAGGGTCGTGAAGTAGAGGTCATGGTTGCGGATACCTCCGGACGTAAAGATCGCGACCGAGATCGGCTCACGGGTCGTGCAGCGGATAACAGATTGGTGCATTTTCGCGCCCCTCAGGAAGAGGTCAGACCCGGGGATCTGGTTTCGGTAGTTGTGACACGTGGCGCGCCGCACCACTTACTTGCTGATGGTCCGAGTCGGTTGATCGAACAGGCACCACGAGTTTCAGGGTGTGAAGTTCCAACACAAACCGGTCCGGTCCAAGTTGGACTCGGGATCCCTGAGGTTCGTCCTAGTTCTGGGCACTAATCGGACATTTCGGATACGCCTATAACCAATAACCCCGCCAGATCACTCCGGCGGGGTTAGAAGTATTGAGTTAGGAACCGATTGATCGGCTCATCGACGCTAGATGTTTAGGCGTCTTCGTCGGCGTCATCGCTTCCGGTGACTTTCGAAACGGCATCGGTTGCCGCAGCGACTGCGGTGTCCTTGGCGTCATTGAGACTCTCTGCCGCTTTGCCAGCCATCTCTGTGGCTTTACCAGCAAGTTCGGTGGCCTTACCGCCGGTCTTCTCATCGACGAAAGCGGCTGCCTGGCCAGCGGCTTGCTGAGCCTGCTCTCCGAGACCTGCTGCGGTCTCCGATGCCTTCTCGGCAAGTTCGGATGCCTTGTCCTTGATGTTCTCGGAAGGGTTGCTCATGGCACTGTCCTCCTAGGAGTGATTTTGTCCCCGCCAGAATAGTGGATCATGGGAGTGTGATGCTCGGGAACGACACGAACTCGACCTCCGGATCAGCTACGCAAATCGTCGTAGTGACGGGGCCGACTGCGGTGGGCAAGACGGAACTTTCGCTTCGTTTGGCCGAGCAACTGAATGCCGAGATCATCAATGGCGATGCGATGCAGTGCTACCAAGGTCTCGAGATTGGTACGGCTAAACCCACCTTGGTGGAACGAGAGGTGGTCCCACACCACCTTTTCGACCTGTGGCAAGTAACGGAAAAGGCGACAGTGGCCGAATACCAGCGTCATGGCAGAGATGTAGCCAACGCGATCTGGTCTCGAGGACGAACCGTTGTCGTGGTTGGTGGTTCACCGCTGTATTTGCGGGCGTTGTGCGATGAACTCGATATTCCGCCCCAGGATTTAATACTTCGAGCCGAACTCGCGGCACGTGCCGAACAAGAAGGTGGCGCAGTGTTGCACCAAGAGTTGAGTGCACTGGACCCGGAAGCGGGAGCCGCGATCGACCCGCGCAACGTACGCCGAGTAGTACGTGCGTTGGAAGTTGTGCGTTTAACGGGTTCATTTACCGCTCGTCTCCCGGAGCCGAAGCCGTGGCGACCAACCGTCTGGCTAGGTATCGATCTGCCGCGGTCTGAACTGGACGATCGGATCTCAATGCGCGCGCAGTCAATGTGGGACAACGGCTTACTACAAGAGACAGAAAAGCTGATGGACTGTGGACTAGCAGACGGCGAGACGGCACGTAAAGCGGTGGGATATGAGCAGGCAATGGCTGTGCTGTCGGGGGATATGTCACGCGACCAGGGGATTGCCGAGACGATAACTGCAACGCGACGACTGGCACGCCGACAGCAACGTACCTTACGTCGGGATGATCGCATCACATGGTTGCCCGCCGAAAATCAGTTAGAGCCAGCGATCGATTTCGTGAAGAACTTCAACTCAACCTTTGGTAGAACTCAGTCCCCAGCAGCAGACTGAATACAGGCCGAGGCAGCTTCAACAGCGCTGACAGCGTACGGACATCCGCGCCCGAGGCTTGACTAGCGTGCGCCCCAAGAGCCGCACGTTTGAAATCCAGATATCGACGAACGTTGACGCGGTGGGTGATATCACGCCGCGGGGTAAAGGCAGTTTCGAACTGCTCGACATCGAACTCATCTGGCAACGGCAGGAGTCGGTCGGCTAACTGAACTCCGATAGCGAAGGGTTCCCGCGGAGCGGTCACGGCAAAAACGTTGGGCGTTCCCGCCGCATGTGCTGCTTCGATACCGCACTCGTGCACCCGAACATGATCGGGATGTCCGTATCCTCCGGCGGCGTCATAGGTGACCAGAACATCTGCCTGCTCTTGATCCAGAATCTTGGCCACAGCGGTAGCGACTTCATCCACCGGTGCCTGACACAACGTGGTTGTGCCATCCGTTGGCACCCGGTCGCCGTGAAGGCCGGAATCGGCGTAGTGGAGAAGCTCGAGTCGTTGCACCCCCAACATTCGGGCGGACCGAACCAGTTCCTCTTCGCGAATCTCAGCTAGGCCACGTTCTTGAAGTTCATGAGCGGCTAATCCAGCCTCACCGCTGGTTGCAGTAATCAGAACAACTCGCTGACCTTCGGCCGCTGCTCGTGCCATAGTGCCTGACGTCAGCAAAGCTTCATCGTCAGGATGTGCGTGGAAGAACACCAAGGTTCGGGGCATACACGTATCCTGCCGCGATTCCGATCGGTTCGCTGGTCCGTTAGCGTTGTGTCGTGAACTAGTAGGGAGTGATGTGATGCGAATAACTCACATCAGTGACTGCTATTTGCCTCGGCTCGGTGGAATTGAAGTTCAAGTTACTGAGTTGACGAGACGACAAGCAGCTCGCGGTGAGGACATCCATGTCATTACTGCTACTCCCGGTGAAGAGATTCGGCTAGGTACCGAGGAAATCGATGGAGTCACGGTCCACCGAGTTACCGCTCGGATGCCGTTTGAGATGCCGGTTCGACCAAGGACTCGAGCAGCACTGGCCCCGTTACTGGAGGAGATCCAACCAGACGTTGTGCAGGTGCACCTTGGTGCGATCTCACCATTCGCTTGGGGCGGTATTCGAGCGGCGGTTGAAGTGGGGCTTCCCGTCTTGGCAACCGTGCACAGCGTTTGGGGTGGACTCGCGAGAACGGGATACCGCACTGCTGAGAATTTACGAGACTGGTGTGATCGGGGTGTCCAGCCTGCTGCAGTGAGTCGGATGGCAGCAGATCGGATCGCACATGCGTTGAACTATTCCGGTGAGGTATTCATTACCCCGAATGGCGTTGATTTAGCCGACTGGAGTCCGGCGGGGCGTTCGCAACGATCGGAGCGGGATCCCGTCACCTTTGTCACCGCCATGCGGCTAGCACCTCGAAAGCGGTCGCGACCTCTGCTGAAGATGTTTGCGGCAGCACAGCAGCTGAGTGGTCAACAACAACCGATGCGTTTGCGCATCGCGGGCGATGGTCCACATCGTGCCCGACTCGAACGATACGTAAAGCGACATGGTCTAGCGGATCATGTTGAGTTTTTGGGGCGACTGGCTCGACCTGATTTACATCGAATTTATCTAGAGTCCGACGTCTACATTCAGCCCTCGGTCAAGGAAAGTTTCGGCCTGGCAGCGCTGGAGGCGCGCACGAGCGGGCTCCCAGTCATCGCTCGATCACAAACTGGACTTTCCGAGTTTGTGCATGACGGTATTGAAGGATTACTCGGCCACGACGATGCCGCTATGGCCGTGGCGATGGCCAGGATGGCAACGGATCGGTCGCTTCGACAATCGATCACTGAACACAATTCAACAACCCCACCAGATCAAATCTGGCCCCAAGTTCTGGACGGATTGCATCGGGACTATCTGCGCTTATCGGAACGTGTGGCCCGGTGAGTCTGGGTGTCAGCCCTTACTCTTAAGTCATGACTACGGTGCAGTTTGCCAAGGGCCACGGAACTGGCAATGACTTTGTGCTGATACCTGACATCGAAGGACAGCTGAAGATCGACGAAACTCAGGTAGCTGCGTTGTGTGATCGCCGATTCGGGATTGGCGCTGACGGGGTATTGCGGGTCGTGCCTTCACATCATGTCGATGTGCCAGCACAGATGAGTGAAGGCACTCATTGGTTCATGGACTATCGCAATAGTGATGGTTCGATCGCCGAAATGTGTGGCAACGGCGCCCGAGTATTCGCCAAGTACCTGAGAGACACCGGACTCGTCGACGTCAGTGACTTTGTCATTGGCACCCGCGGTGGCCCGCGTAAAGTCCACATCGGACCGAATGGCTTGGTGTCGATAGAAATGGGTTCGGTACACGTTTCAGGTGCAGACTCGGCACAAGTTTCCCTCGCTGGTCAGACTTGGCCTGCCACACCTGCGACCGCACCGAATCCTCATGCGGTCGCCTTCGTCACGTCGCTATCAGAACTGGACGACATTGAAGCGTCCACAGTTACACCCGAATCAGCATTTCCCGAAGGAGCCAACATCGAATTTGTCGAGGTGATCAGCCCGACCAGCATCGCCATGGAAGTTAACGAGCGCGGTTCTGGCCGCACACTTTCGTGCGGTACTGGGGCCTGCGCTGCCGCTGCAGTGCATCGACAAGCCGCTGCGGCATCGTCAGAGACGATCACTGTTTCTGTGGCAGGTGGTGAGGTGTCGGTTGAGTTTCGGGGAGCCGAGACTTGGCTTACCGGGCCGGCCGAGATCGTCGCCCGTGGCGAATTGGATCAGGCTTGGTGGGCTTCCCGGTGACACCCGCTACACCCGATCCGGACCTCGATGTTGCTGAGCGACGTGCGCTGCGACGAGTGGAGGGACTCTCCACTGAGTTATCCGATATCTCCGAGGTTGAGTATCGCCAAGTTCGACTTGAGCGCGTCGTGCTTGTGGGTGTGTGGACTGAAGGAAGCGCCGAAAGTGCCCAGCTGTCTATGGCTGAACTAGCCAGACTTGCCGAAACTGCAGGATCACAAGTCCTAGAGGCTATGGTGCAGCGGCGCACTAAACCTGATCCGGCCACATTTATTGGCAGCGGAAAAGTCGAGGAACTCGCTGAGGTGGTCCGCGCTGAATCGGCCGACACTGTGATTTGCGATGGTGAGTTGTCACCAGGCCAGCTGCAGGCGTTAGAGAAAGCCTTGAAGGTCAAGGTGGTCGATCGCACTTGGCTTATTTTGGATATCTTCGCCCAGCATGCACGAAGCCGGGAAGGTAAAGCACAGGTTGAGTTAGCCCAATACGAATATATGCTCCCTCGGCTACGTGGCTGGGGTGAGGCGATGAGCCGGCAGTCGGGTGGTATCGGCGCGTTCCGGGGCCCTGGTGAGACCAAGTTGGAGATCGACCGGCGCCGGATTCGAACGCAGATGTCGCGGCTGCGCCGACAACTATCGGCAATGACGAGAGCCCGCAAAGTGCAGCGCTCAGATCGGCGTCGTCACGAGACTCCAGCCGTGGCAATAGTTGGGTACACAAATGCCGGAAAGTCATCGCTGCTCAATCGGCTGACAGACGCGGGGGTTTTGGTACAAGACGAGCTCTTTGCCACGTTGGACCCGACCGTGCGGCGCACGCGCACCGAGGTAGGCCGGGAGTACACACTCGCGGATACCGTCGGATTCGTCCGGCACTTGCCGCATCAGTTAGTTGAGGCATTCCGTTCGACTTTGGATGAGGTCAACGAATCTGATCTGCTGCTGAACATCATCGACGGTAGCGATCCGGAACCGCTCGGTCAGCTGGCCGCGGTTCGTGAGGTTTTGGCCGAAATTGGTGCCGCGGAAGTCCCCGAACTTGTTGTGGTCAACAAGATCGAGTTGATTCCGCCGGCGGCACTAGCTGAAATCAGACATCGGGAACCAGAGGCAATTGGAGTCTCTGCTCACACTGGTCAGGGCATCGAACTCCTCCGGACCAAAGTCGCCGAACGTCTTCCGGTGCCGGAGGTGCGGATGGAAGTCGTTGTGCCGTTTGATCGTGGCGAACTCACTTCCGCTCTCCATGAACATGGCCAGATTCTGAGCAGTGGTTACACCGAAGATGGTGCTCAGATAAGTGCACTTGTTCCAGGGTGGCTGGCGGCTCGACTCGAGCCGTTTTCGCGTCCCACGGAGTAATCTGCTGGCGCCTAGCGGCGGGTCCTGGCTGAGCTTGGTTGCAGTCACACGTACGGTGATGTCGTGAGTGAATCCCCGCGAGAGCTGCTCGGCCGAATTGTTGCCGACCTCGGGGGTAGCGACCGACCAAGTCAGCAGGAGATGACGGATGCGGTAGCCACGACCATGAATGACGGTGGCGTGCTCTTAGTCCAGGCGGGCACCGGAACAGGTAAGTCATTGGGATATCTCGCACCTGCCATTGCCTCGGCTCGCGACCATGGTCAATGCACTGTCATTGCGACAGCTACGTTGGCGCTACAGCGCCAGCTTGTGGAGCGAGATGTGCCAGCGGCGATCGATGCAGTTCCCGAAGCGAGTGTTTCAGCAGCGGTTCTGAAAGGGCGCGGTAACTACATCTGTCTGGCCCGACTTCGAGGTCGGCCTGAAGACGATGAACAAGTGGAACTGGATTTACCAGCTACTGGGGGCCGATTGGAGCGGCAAGCAGCCGAACTCCGCGAGTGGGCCGAAGAGACTGCGACCGGCGATCGAGATGATTACTCACCGGCATTAGATCCACGTGTATGGCGTGCAGTCTCAGCAACTGGCAAAGAGTGTGTTGGGCCCAGTAAGTGCCCGTTTTCCGAGGAGTGCTTCAGCGAGCAAGCCAAGCGGGCCGCACAAGAGGCAGACATTGTCGTGACCAACCATGCCCTGCTAGCGCTCGACGCTCTTGATGGTGCCGCCGTTCTGCCGGATCACGATTTTTTGATCGTTGACGAAGGCCATGAACTTGCTTCTCGTGTCACGAGCGCCAGAACCGAGCAGCTGAGTGCTGGGTCGGTCGAGCGGGCGAATCGTGCTGCCCGGTCGTGGCTATCTGAAGATGCTGCTGAGCAGTTGACGGAAGGTTCCGATGGGCTAGCGAAAGCTCTTTTGGATCTATCGCAACAGCGGACCCGGTTGACTGACTTACCCGCTGAGTTGGTAGACGCTCTCGCTGCGTTGCGAGATGCTGCGCATCTCGCGGAATCTGAACTCGCGTCGGCATCAGGTGGTGATTCGCGCTCGGAAGCAGATTCAGATGATGTCCGGCGTCATCGAGCCCAGGCCGGTCTTGCTGAGATTCATGATGTCGCCGGCCGAGTACTTGCGGGTAGTAGTCCCGGGTCGTCAACTGATGTCATTTGGTTTGGTGGCGAACAAGATCCGTACCTCTATGTTGCTCCGCTGAATGTGTCGGGAGTTATTGGTGACTATCTACAAGAGCCGTCGGCCACAGTATTGACCAGTGCGACTTTGGAGTTGGGGGGAAACTTTGATGCAGTTGCAGATGAACTGGGGTTAGCTGACGGTTGGCAAGACATTGATGTCGGTTCGCCCTTCGATTATCGAAAACAAGGCATCTTGTATGTCGCGTCAGACTTGCCTAGGCCTGGCAGGGAAGGGCCCGACCCAGACTTACTTAAGCGGCTTCACGATCTTGTGACCGCGGCAGGTGGTCGAAGCTTGGTGCTGCTATCGAGTTGGCGCGCAGTAGAGCGAGTTGCGGACTACCTCGAAGAAAATCCGGTGCCAGATGTGAAGGTCCTGGTGCAACAGCGAGGTGACCCGGTGGCCAGTCTGGTTCATCAATTCAACGAGGAAGAAACGAGTGTCTTGGTGGGCACAATGTCGCTGTTCCAAGGGGTGGACGTTCCGGGACGCTCGTGTACCTGCGTGATCATTGACCGAATTCCATTTCCTCGACCTGATGACCCAGTGCTAGCGGCTCGTGCTGAACTCGTTGAGCAATCGGGTGGTGACGGATTCATGTCGGTTTCGATACCGCGGGCCGCGTTGCTCTTGGCGCAGGGGAGTGGTCGGCTCATCCGAACAGATTCAGATCGGGGTGTCGTAGCGGTATTGGATCCGCGGCTACGTACGGCGCGATATGGTCGCTACCTCGTAGCGTCGCTGCCGGAGTTTTGGCCCACAACAGATATGGATGCCGCGCTTGGTGCGCTAGAAAGATTGGCTCGGGAAAATTCCTAGTTGGATCACAGTTTTCGGAAAACTGACACAACTTTGCCCATAACTCGAGCGTCATCGCCTGGGATGGGGGCATATGAATCATTAGCCGGAAGTAGCCAGACATGACCGTCTCGTCGAGACAGAGTCTTGACCGTGGCTTCATCGTCAAGCAGTGCTGCCACGATCTCGCCGTTCTCGGCTGTCTGCTGAGAACGGATTACGACAAAGTCACCGTCGCAGATAGCCGCATCGATCATGGAGTCACCTTTGACTCGGAGCAGGAATAGGTCGCCGTCGCCGACGAGTTCGCGGGGTAGCGGGAAAGTCTCTGTTTCATTTTCATCAGCCAATATCGGGGCACCTGCTGCGATTTGGCCTAATAGGGGGACCGGGACAAGTGAATCTGGCAGCGCCGCGGCGTTGACTGGCTCTTCAGTTTCTTCTTCGGGTAAAGGCTGGGCATCGTCGGTGACCAGCATTGCGCGAGGCGTATTGGGGTCTCGTCGCAGGTAACCCTTTTCTTCGAGAACTCGAAGCTGGTGAGCGACGCTGGAGGTACTGGTGAGCCCGACGGCCTCGCCGATCTCACGAACGCTGGGAGGAAAACCCTTTTCATTGACCCGATCACGAATGAAATCAAGAATCGTGCGCTGTCGGCTCGTCAGTAGCGGAATTGCCTCTGACGTTTCGTTAACCGTCGAGTCCTTGCTCATTGCCATCTCCTCTGCATCACAACCGCCCTCCGATCGATGCCGATCAATATCGATCAATATCGATCAATACCGCGATCGGCATTACCAACGGCCCTAACCGTGGCGAACTAGCCAGACTTCTTACATTTGACGCAGCCTCGACAGAGTCGAGCGCGCAGTTCAAAATCAAGAAATAATCTCGCGCTGTTCTAGTCATACCCTGGCATGCTCAACGGATCTTTTCAAACAAATGTTCGAAAAGACTTTGCGTGTGTCGCACCCTCCTGATAGAAAATAGATCGAACGGGTGTTCGAACCTGATTTCCGACTTCGAGAGTCAAGAAGTGGGATTGACGGAAGGTTTCCAGTTCCGATCTCACGGTTGGAGCGGGAATCGAAGTAGGAGGATGTGAAATGAGTGCAATAACCCCAACATCAATGTCGTCGCGTGAACTGCTCGCAACAGCGATGCCGGTTCTATCGGGTACTTCCGGCGGACATCATCGCAAGCCTGGTTTTCTAGTGTTGGCCGGTCATTGGCTCGTAGCGCTGACTGTGGCCGTCTTGACGGTCGTCGCAGTCGCGGCGGTCGTGGGGGCGGTCCTTCCTTATCTGGCACAGGCGACGGAACAGCCCGCAGCCACGTCAGGTGTAGATGCGGCAGCCGTGCAGGTGGCCCCAGCGCTTGTCGAGTATCGCGTTGTTCCTGGTGACACCTTGTGGTCGCTGGCCGAAAGAAGCGCCATGGGCGGCGATCCCAGAGAAGCCTTGGACCGAATTGCGCAGCTGAATAGTCTCGAATCGTCGGCTCTCCAGGTCGGAGACACGGTTCTATTGCCCAATCTGAGTAACTGATTATTAGGCAACTTTGCCCTTCGATCACGACACGCAGGGATTAGGTCTTGCCAATCTGCTCATAAAGGCCTAGGTTCCCTACATCTAGTAGTTACACCGGTGTCGTTCATCCACAGGTTGTGGTCAGAAGTTCACAGGTGATCCCCAGGTAAGCCACAGGGATATACACAACGAAGGGGCTGAGACAGCAGATGAACTGCCCATTCTGTCGAGCAACTGACTCGCGAGTCGTCGACTCTCGAGCTGCTGATGACGGTGGCTGCATTCGTCGGCGTCGTCAATGTTCAGCCTGTACTCGTCGTTTCACCACGATGGAGACTCCGAGCCTGCAGGTACTGAAGCGAAGTGGTGTACAAGAGCCATTCAGCCGCGACAAAGTCATCACTGGAGTGCGCAAAGCTTGTCAGGGTCGGCCCGTGAGCGAAGATGAGCTTGCGCTATTGGCCCAGCAGGTCGAAGACACCATTCGTCAGGCGGGGCAAGCAGAGGTTCCTACTGGTGAAGTGGGGTTAGCGATTTTGACGCCGTTACGTAGCCTCGACGAGGTTGCCTATCTGAGGTTTGCGTCGGTCTACCGCGGCTTTACTTCACTTACCGATTTTGAAAAAGAGATCAGTTTCCTTAGAGATGATCACGAGTCCGCCTGTTAGCAGTCACGAACCCAAGTAACCCAACCCACCGACTTCCCAAAAATCCGATGAAGGAGAAGAAGAATGACCCAAACCCCACACGATGAATCAGTCCGCGTCCCAGATGCGGAACAGGGGCGCGATGCCGGTTTAAGCATTGAACGCGTCTTCAGTACCGAAGGTGTGCATCCCTATGACGAAGTGACGTGGGAGCGCCGAGACGTCGTGCAGTCGAACTGGAAAACCGGTGAGACAGTCTTCGAACAGCGCGGGGTTGAGTTTCCGGAGTCGTGGAGCATCAATGCCTCCACGATCGTGACCAGTAAGTACTTCCGAGGTGCTCTCGACTCAGACACTCGTGAGTGGTCACTGCGTCAGCTGATCGACCGGGTAGTAGGCAAGTACGTGACCGCGGGTCGCGACAACGGTTACTTCGCCACCGAACTGGATGCCGATATTTTCGAGCAGGAACTGACCTGGCTGCTGCTACATCAGCATTTCTCCTTCAACTCGCCAGTTTGGTTCAACGTCGGAACAAACAGCCCCCAGCAAGTCAGTGCTTGCTTCATCTTGGCGGTCGACGACACCATGACTTCGATTCTGAACTGGTATCGCGAAGAAGGATTGATCTTCAAGGGTGGATCAGGCGCCGGATTGAACATCTCCCGGATTCGGTCCTCTAAAGAACTACTGCGCTCCTCAGGCGGCACAGCGTCGGGACCGGTGTCCTTCATGCGTGGTGCGGATGCCAGCGCTGGAACTATCAAGTCAGGTGGCGCGACCCGGCGAGCAGCCAAGATGGTTGTCCTCGACGTCGATCACCCTGACATCGAAGAGTTCATCGAAACCAAGGTCAAGGAAGAAGAAAAGATTCGGGTACTACGCGATGCCGGATTCGATATGGATCTCGGCGGTAAAGACATCACGTCAGTGCAGTACCAAAACGCAAACAACTCGGTTCGGGTCTCTGATGAGTTCATGCGTGCGGTAGAGAACGACGATGAGTTCGGGCTGAAAGCTCGCACGGATGGATCCGTTGTCGAGACCGTGAACGCCAAGAAACTCTTCCAGCGGATGTCTGAAGCAGCGTGGGCCTGCGCGGATCCTGGTATTCAGTACGACGACACGATCAATGATTGGCACACCAACCCAGAGAGCGGTCGTATCACAGCTTCTAATCCATGCTCGGAGTACATGAGTCTGGACAACTCCTCTTGCAACCTCGCGTCGCTGAACCTCATGAAGTTCCTGGGTGATGACGACACTTTCCAGGTTGATCGGTTCGTTAAAGCTGTCGAGGTTGTCATCACAGCGATGGACATTTCGATCTGCTTTGCCGATTTCCCCACCGACGCGATTGGTGAGACCACTCGGAACTACCGCCAGTTGGGCATCGGTTTCGCCAACCTCGGTGCGTTGTTGATGGCCGCTGGCCTGGCATACGACTCCGATGGCGGTCGAGCACTAGCCGGCTCGATTACTTCGTTGATGACTGGTGTTTCCTACCGTCGCAGTGCCGAGTTGGCTGGGATCGTTGGTCCCTACAACGGTTACGCCCGCAACGCACAGGCTCACACCCGAGTGATGCGGAAGCACGCCGCTGCAACCGATGCAGTTCGTTCGGTGTCGACATTGGATCGCGATGTGTTGCGTGTCGCGGCCCAAGAATGGCAGCGCGGCCTAGAGATCGGCGACAAGAATGGCTGGCGCAATGCTCAGGCCAGCGTGCTTGCTCCGACCGGGACTATCGGCTTCATGATGGACTGCGATACCACCGGAATCGAACCTGACTTCTCACTCGTCAAGTTCAAGAAACTTGTCGGTGGTGGCTCAATGCAGATCGTGAACAACACGATTCCACGAGCACTGCGGAAGCTGGCCTACCCAGAAGAGACCATCGAGGCGATCGTGGAGCACATCGCTGAACACGGCAATGTTGTGGATGCACCTGGCTTGCGTGAGGAGCACTACGCAATCTTTGATTGCGCTGTCGGAGACCGAGCCATCTCGCCGATGGGTCACGTCCGCATGATGGCAGCAGCTCAGCCGTTCCTCTCAGGAGCGATCAGCAAAACCGTCAACATGCCCACCAGTTCCACTGTGGAAGATGTCGCAGACATCTATCTGGAAGGCTGGCGCAACGGGCTCAAAGCACTCGCGATTTACCGAGATGCCTCGAAGGTCGGTCAGCCATTGTCTGATTCCAAGGGCTCCGCTGAAGAGGACAGTGAGACACCGGTTGTATCCGGTCCGGTGCGGCGTAGGTTGCCCAAGCGGCGGCCGTCTCAGACGATCTCCTTCACCGTTGCTGGAGCTGAGGGTTATATGACCGCTGGCTCCTACCCGGACGACGGTCTGGGCGAAGTGTTCTTGAAACTCGGCAAGCAGGGTTCCACCCTGGCTGGGGTTATGGATGCGTTCTCCATCGCAGTCTCCATCGCGTTGCAGTACGGCGTTCCCTTGGAAGCTTTCGTTTCCAAGTTCGTGAACATGCGATTTGATCCTGCAGGGATGACCGATGACTCGGACATCCGGATGGCTCAGTCGATCATGGACTACATCTTCCGCAGGTTGGCGCTGGACTACCTTCCCTACGAGGACCGAGCAGCGCTAGGCATCCTCACAGCAGAGGAAAGGTCGGAAAGTTTGACCAATGCGGCACCGGCTGTCGAAGAGGACAAAGCAGAAGATGTTGACGTTACCGCGTTACAGCAATCTGCAGCGGTCGATGACGCCGAAACGGACGAGGCAGCACCGACGCCAGAGAGCATCGGCACGGCCGGATCTACTGCTGAACTTTTGGAGGTCATCACCGGGAAGTCTGCGGACGCCCCGTTGTGCCTGACCTGCGGCATCAAGATGCGGCCTGCTGGTTCCTGCTATGTCTGCGAGGGGTGCGGAGCAACCAGCGGCTGCTCCTGATGTAAATGGACATTTAATTTCCAGCGATAGTGGACATCAATTTCTGCTTTTTGGACATTAATTTCCGGGATTTGGACATCAATTTCCGATGCGGGGGCTGGGGTGTTGTCCCGTTGATGTGAACGTCACTATGCGGCGTCGAGTTTCGACTCGGCGCCGCATGTGGCGTTGGGGTGTGTTGCTGTCTGTGCTGGGGTGTGTGCGTTGCGTGATGATGTGCGGTGTTTTTTGTTAGGCGGGCAGTGGGGGTTGTACCCTGAGTTTCATCGGGCGGTGGGACGCCAGATAGGTAACTGGTGGCGTTCGTTGCGGTGTGTCTGCGACGGACCGGAAGAGATGGTGGTGGGTCATGGCTCGCATTTCTGCTAACTCAAGCAATTTCCGCAATTCTCGTTCGTCTCGTCGGAGGCTAACGGTGGGTGTGGCTGTGGTGGGGCTGTTGGTTCCCGCTGGTGGTATCGCCTCGGCCTCCGAGACAACAGCAACTGGTGGCAGTAGTGTCGCAGCACCTGCTGGTGTGAAGGTGACGGTGAAGGCGACGCCCAACTGCGGGGAAGGCCTGAAGATCAAGACCACGATCATCGCCAAGGCACCAGGAGAGAAAAGGCTACGTGGACCCGGACCTGGAAAGCCCAACGAAACTCCAACGTGCCATGCACACTTCGAGGCCCGAGCTGAGCTGACCAGCAGCGGATGACCGCCCGTGGTCACCTGCTGGGGTCGCCGTAGTCGATGCGGTTGACGCGGTTTGCTGGTCGGGAGACTGTGACCGCCCTCGACGTGTTCTTCACTCGTTACAGGGTAGGCGTGGGTCGTGTGGTCCAATAGTGTTATGCGTTTTCGGTTGTTGGCCGGTGTTGTTGCTGCGGGTGGTTTGACCGCGAGTATGTTGTTGGCGCCGGGGGTGGTGTCCGCGGATCCACCGGTAGTGATCGGCAAGAAGGACAACACGTGTGTGCTAGAGCCGAAGGCTGATTGCCGCAGCGTTTCGGCGAAGTGGATGGTGGAGCATCACGG
>JAOZTQ010000031.1 GCA_029939085.1 Candidatus Nanopelagicales bacterium | reverse complement strand
TACAGGCTCCGACGTTGCGAGATCTCTTTTCGAATCTTTCGTTCGGCATGCATAACCGTGGTGTGGTCTCTTCCACCAAAGGCTTGCCCCACCTTGGGAAACGACAAGTCAGTGAGCTCTCGACATAAGTACATCGCAACCTGTCGAGCAGACACGAGGTTTCGACTCCGAGATGGACCACAAAGATCATCAAGGCTGAATCCGTAGTACTGCGCGGTCTCAGACATGATGAGACCGGCCGAAATGTCAGGCCGTCCTTGATCAGAGATGAGGTCTCGAAGAACCTCTTGGGCCAACTCTTGGTTCACCGGTTGTTTGTTCAAACTCGCGAAAGCACAGACTCGGATTAATGAACCCTCCAATTCGCGGATGTTGTTGGAAATCCGGTCAGCGATGTATTCCAAAACGTCATCAGGAACTCGCATATTTTCCTGGTAGGTCTTTTTACGCAGAATGGCAATGCGAGTTTCTAAGTCTGGTGGCTGGACATCTGTGATGAGTCCCCACTCGAACCGTGAGCGCATCCGGTCTTCGAAATCTGGCAACTGCCGTGGGTGGATGTCGCAGGTGACGACGATCTGCTTGTCATTGTTATGCAATGTGTTGAAGGTGTGGAAGAACTCTTCCTGAGTCTGGACTTTGCCAGACAGGAACTGGATGTCGTCGACCAGAAGTAGATCAACGTCTCGGTAACGTCGTTTGAAGTTAGCCGAAGTATCGTCACGGATTGAGTTGATGAGTTCGTTCGTAAACTCTTCGCTGGATATGTAGCGCACTCTCGTGTGTGAATACATTTCACGGGTGTAGTGCCCAATGGCGTGAAGTAAATGAGTTTTGCCCAAGCCACTTTCACCGTAGATCACAAGCGGGTTATAGGCCTTCGCTGGCTGTTCCGCGGCAGCAACAGCAGCAGCGTGAGCGAAGCGATTGCTGGATCCGATAACGAAACTCTCAAATGTGTAGCGTGGGTTGAGCCGGGAATCCTCATTTCTGGTGGGAGGTCCCCCAGAACCTGGTCTGATCGGACCACGCATCATCTTGTCGGTGCCGTGATCGCCATGACCGTTGACGTGGCCATCTCCAGCGTCATGAACGGTCACCGTTTTTTCGGCGTAGGTACGATCCGCAACGACGTCGGTCTCTGCATCGTCAGGACCGGGTGCGATTGATGCGTCAACCGTGAGAGCTAGTTGAATGTCCTCGCCAAGGTGTTGTCCCAGCGACACCGCGAGCGGTCCCTTGTGCTTTGTCTCGACGGAGTCCTTGTGGAACTCACTCGGAACGGCAAGAACCACCGTAGTTCCGACCATTCCCACTGGTCTGATCAGTGACAGGATCCCCCGTTGATGCGGAGTGACACTGTGGTTACCAATCTCCGAAATAACCGTGGGCCAAACCTGCTCCAACGTCGACTGATCAGTCATTCGTTCCCCTCCAAAACACCATCAACCACCCAACACCGGTTGATGCACAACAAATCCACAGCCTGTGGACAAGAAAATCACCGTGAAAATCCCTAAGGATTAACCCTGAAAAATTTCCTCCGGTGCGGTGTGACAGTAGTCGCACCAAGCGGGGGTTCGTCAAGGCAGTTCACAAGATTTCTTTGCATCTCTGTAACTTTTTCGGCGTGTCGGCTTCAAGTGGGTCGAGTCCATCCCTATTTTTGTCCTCTTCGAGAAGGATAGTTTTTCGAAGAGGGAGTTTTTTCCGAACTCGAGTTTGACCATGACCCCGGATTGTCCGTACCTTAAGAGGGTTGCCTAAAGCGATCTCCGCGGGAAGAAAGCGAGCAGTCGAATGTCGAAGCGCACATATCAGCCGAATAAACGGCGCCGCGCCAAAAAGCACGGGTTTCGACTCCGTATGCGCACCCGGGCCGGAAGATCAGTGATCAAGTCTCGCCGATCCAAGGGTCGGGAGAGGCTTTCCGCCTAAGCTGTGCTCCCACGGCGCAACAGAATACGTTCGTCGGCGGACTTCGTACTCGTCCGGAAATCTGGAATTAGGGCAACTAAAGGAAAAGTTGTAGCCACTGTGGCACTCGGATCGGGTGATTCTCGAGTTGGTCTCATTGTGGGGAAGCAAGTGGGCAACTCCATTCAGCGCAATCGAGTCTCTCGAATACTTCGCCATGCGATGTCCCAGTCGCTTTCCAACTATCCCGAGGGCTCGCAAATAGTCCTTCGAGCTCTACCAGGTGCAACTGCCAGAGATTCTGCCTTGGCAGTCGACGCTGATGGTGCGGTGCGAAAGGCCCTGGACCGGCAATGAGCGAGAGCGATCCGAAAGCGCCTGACGTGCAATCAGTGGGTCCAGGTGCCGCTGACGTGGCTAAAGCCACCTCGGTTAATCGAATGAATCAAAACCCAGCTAGACGAATTCTGCGAGTGCTCGGCTGGCCGTTTCGTCTGCTGCTGACGGGGCTAATTGCGGCATATCAGCGCTTTGTATCTCCGGTATTGCCAAACAGTTGTCGTTACTACCCGTCATGTTCAGCATATGCGCGAAAGGCGATCAATCGTCATGGCGCTGGAAAGGGAACATTGCTAGCGAGCTGGCGCATTCTCCGGTGTAACCCCTGGAGTGGGGGCGGGGTTGATCCGGTGCCGAAAGTCGGGCGATGGCTGCCACAGATCAAGCCTGATGGCACCAAGCGCGGTGAACTCAATTCGCCCGATGGAACTAACTGAGGGTGGCAGTAGTGGTGGCGGGTCAAGTGGCGCGATGGCTCAGGTACTCTGAACACACCACTACCCACCTGGGCCGTTCAAAATAGGTGCGTCTCGGTAGGGGCGCAGTGGTTGCACAAGTCGGACGTCGTTTAACACCTGGAGAAAGCCTTGTTCATCTTGGACTGGTTGCGGACCGGTGTCTCGTGGATTCTCGTTCAGTGGCATCAACTTTTGTCCGCGTTGGGTATGGATCCCGCGAATGGTTGGACGTGGGTGCTTTCAATTGTTGGACTTGTGATCGTTATTCGGATCATTCTGATCCCACTTTTCGTTAAGCAGATTAAAGCTCAGCGAAATATGCAGTTGATCCAGCCGCAGATCAAGGAAATTCAGAAAAAGTACTCTGGTGATCGCGAACGGCAATCGCAAGAAATGATGAAGTTGTATCGGGAAACCGGTACAAACCCGCTGTCATCTTGTTTGCCGATTTTGCTTCAGATGCCCATCTTCTTTGCACTCTTCAGCGTCCTCCAGGGCATTGCAACGAACACCAAAGAAGGTGTCTTTAACTGGGATCAGTACGACGCTCTTTTTCAACAAGCGAGAGAGGCCGCAATCTTTGGGGCACCTCTTTACGGAACTTTTCTTTCCGCCGATGAGGTGGCTGCGGACGGCTTCAGCCCAGTCGCGACTCGAATAGTGACGTTTGTGTTGATTGTGCTGATGGTGGGCACCACGTACACGACTCAGCGACAGCTGATCATGAAGAATATGTCCTCGGATAATCCGATGGTGAAGCAGCAGAAGATTTTGCTCTACGTCTTCCCGCTCATGTTCGGTATTTTCGGGATCAACTTCCCGATCGGCGTTTTGGTGTACTGGTTCTCCACCAACGTCTGGTCGATGGGACAGCAGTTCTACGTTATTCGAAATAATCCGCAGCCAAATACTCCTGCTTACGCCGCTTGGGAGTCTCGGCAAAAAGAAAAGGAAGCACGCAAAGCCGTTAAGCGCGGCGAAGCTGAGTCAGTAGAGGATGCCTTGAAGGCAGAGGAACCGAAACAGACACCACGGAGCCAACCGAAGAAGAAGAGTCGATCACAACGCAAACGTGGTCCAGGTTCACAGAAGCCTGAATCCAACGCATAAGTCTTGAAGATTTGAAGAACAAGGAGCAGCAATGACGGAGGACACCCTGCCAAAAACGGAGGCAGAGGACGTTGTAGACCGGGAGGATTCCCCCGGGGATAACGCTGAAAATGTCACACAGAGTAATGAATCGAACGAACTCGTGACAGAAGGTGATACTGCAGCTGATTATTTGGAAGGTTTGCTCGATATCATCGATCTAGACGGCGATATCGATATCGACGTTGAAAACGACCGCGCGGCAGTAGCTGTTGTTGAGGTAAACAGTGGTGAACTTTCACAACTTGTCGGCGAAGAAGGAAAAACCCTGGATGCCCTGCAGGAGCTAACTCGGTTGGCTGTTGCACGCGAGGTCGGCCATCGATCACGTTTGATGCTTGATGTTGCGGGATTCCGTGCGCAGCGGCGTGAGGAGCTGCAGCGTATTGCGGCGTCTGCCGTTGCCGAGGCTCGAGCCGCTCAGGAACCTGTGCGATTAGATTCAATGAATGCTTTCGAGCGCAAAGTAGTGCATGACGCCGTGGCGGAAGCTGGATTGAGCAGTGAAAGTGAAGGTAGCGACCCCGATCGCTACGTGGTCATTTCACCGGCTTAACGTTGTTTCACGTGGAACAAAATGGATCGGATTTCACCCGATATCAAGAGATTCTTGCGACACGCGGCATAGAACTCGGCTTGATTGGACCTCGCGAGAAAGACCGGCTTGCCGATCGTCATATCCTGAACTGCGCTGTGGTGGCCAGAGACCACGCGTTGGTTCCCCAAGACTCTAGGGTCATCGATGTTGGTAGTGGAGCAGGTTTACCTGGACTCGTTTGGGCTATTCAGCGACCGGACCTCAACATAACCCTGGTTGATTCACTGTTGCGTCGAAGCGAGTTCCTGAAGGAAACAGTAGACGAGTTGGGGCTGAACCAAAGAGTGTCAGTCATACGTGCTCGAGCCGAGGACCTTACAGATGTCACGGCGGATGTGGTCACGGCCCGTGCCGTCGCACCGTTGCCTCGGTTACTGGGGTGGTTACGACCGCTCATGCGCGCAACAGGTCAGTTGGTGCTGCTAAAGGGTGCAAAGGCAGCTGATGAGATCAAGGCAGCGGAACCACTGGCTCAGAAGTTGGGTTTGCAACCGGCGGAACTTTTGACCATTGCAGAACAGGGTCTAGCAACACCGACAACTGTGGTTTGCTACCGCTCGTCCAACTGAACGAGGTTCACGCGTTGATTTCGACACCAGGAGCACCGTTAGCCATTCAGTCAAAGCTAAGGACGTAGGCTGTTGTTGTTTGGGGAGGCGGACCATGAGCACTGTTGAATGGGAAATTGCTATGCCATTTGGCAGTGTTGTTGTTCCGAAGCATCCCCGTCGGACCGCTATGTCGTCGGGAGTGACCGTGGATGTTTCACGTGAAACGGGAGAATCTGAACCAAAGAAAAATGATGATTCGGCAGTGAAGTCGTTTCCGTCTGATATAGGGAAACTGCGAGAATCCCTAAGTCTGGACCCAACTGACATCATCGATCCAATGCAGGCGACTCGTTGCCTCGCGGTTGCCAACCAGAAGGGTGGCGTAGCTAAGACCACAACCGTCGTGAATCTGGCTGCAGCATTGACCGTTTTAGGAAGCCGCGTCTTGGTTGTTGACATGGATCCGCAAGGGAATGCCTCCTCGGCGTTGGGTCTTTCACGTGAACCGGATTCAATAGGGACTTATGAGGTACTGGTTTCCGGTGCCGCCATCGTCGACGCGGCGGTAACGGTACCAGGACTCCCGGGCCTTCGGGCGGTACCTGCAACTGTCGATCTGGCGGGAGCTGATATCGAGTTGGTTAGCCAAGTAGCACGCGAAACGCGCCTGCGAAAGGCTCTGGAAATCTACCTTGAGGAACAAAGTGAGGCCGGAGATCCAGTGGATTTCGTCCTACTGGATTGCCCCCCAAGCCTGGGCCTTTTGACCGTCAATGCACTTGTGGCTGCCGGTGAAGTCCTCATCCCATTGCAAAGTGAGTATTACGCGATGGAGGGCCTCAGCCACCTGGTGAGTACTGTCGACATGATTCAGCAGCACTTAAATCCCAATCTCGCGATAACCGCAATCTTGCTCACTATGTTCGACGGCCGAACCAGAATTGCACCGCAGGTTGCTGAAGAGGTGCGAAAGCACTTTTCCGCGGAACTATTAGAGACTGTCGTGCCTCGCTCAGTCCGTTTATCGGAGGCTCCCTCTTACGGGCAGACGGTTTTGCAATACGACCCAACTTCCGTGGGAGCGCGGGCTTATCTGGCCGTTGCACGCGAACTGGATCGTCGAGCTAGCGATCAGATAGACCTTACGGACAAAGTCGATTCTCCAGTGAAAGCCACCGAGGTGTGAGCGTTGTCCACAGGAGATTCCACATGCAAGATCAAGTTGGGGATGACGGCAAATATCACCATATGTTCGCCAGACCCCGCGCAGATTACCTAGATATCGGAGAAATCGGACATATGGGGCGAAAAAATCTTTCAAGAGTTTCCACAGCCTTGGGAACTAGGAACTCGAACTAGAGGGGATAGCTTAATGACACAAAAACGAGGTCTAGGACGTGGGCTCGGAGCACTAATACCCACCTCACCAACAACGTCTGCTGAACCAGTAGTTGATGTTCGAGATGAGGCAGAGAACGACCTGGCATCGAATGAACAGCATCTCGACTTCCGAGAAGTTCCGATAGACAGTGTTCGGCCTAATCCACGTCAACCGCGTCAAGTTTTTGATGAAGATGCATTGGCCGAGCTAGTGCATTCCATCTCTTCAGTAGGACTCTTACAACCGATCGTAGTAAGGGTTATAGGCAGCGATCTTGAACTAGTCGCGGGAGAGCGACGTTTGAGGGCGGCCAAACTTGCGGGACTTACGCGAATCCCAGCATTTGTCCGTCGTACTGAAGATGACGCCATGCTTCGAGACGCCTTGCTCGAAAACTTGCATCGAGCCAATCTCAACGCTTTAGAAGAAGCTGCCGCCTACGAGCAGTTGTTAGCGGATTTCGGTTGTACTCAAGAGGTCTTAGCGGATCGGATTGGACGCTCGCGTTCACAAATTGCGAATACATTGAGATTGCTAAATCTGCCGGCATCGGTTCAACGCAGAGTCGCGGCTGGAGTCCTCAGCGCAGGTCATGCGCGAGCCATTTTGGGTGCCGAGAGTGAACAGGAAATGGAAACCCTCGCGGCCCGAATCGTGGCAGAGGGTTTAAGTGTTCGAGCCACCGAAGAGTTAGTTCACCTGGGCTCAGTCAAGGATTCCCCAGGGAGAACCCCCCGGAAACGCCAGAGCCCTATTGAATATGAGACGGCGGCAGAGCGATTATCAGATCGACTTGAGACCCGGGTGCGCATCGAGGGTAACCAGAAAAAGGGACGAGTCGTTATTGAGTTTGCGGCAGTTGATGATCTGGCGCGGATAGTGGACCTAATCGAAGAAGCGAACCACGTCCAAGGGTCGTAGCAGAGTTGTCAACCACGTGAGATTGCTTGGCGGACAAGTTGTGCAAAAACTGTGCCGAGATCTCGGGATGCTGCATCCACCGCTTGAGGCAACAGCGAGGTTTCCGTTATGCCGGGAGAAACATTCACTTCGAGAAAATACGGAGTCCCGTCTTCCGCCACGATGAAATCAATGCGCGAGTAATCACGCAAAACCATGTTGGTGTGGACTGTGAGTGCTATTTCCTCAACGGCTCGAGCGACCTCTGCGGTAACTCTCGCGGGAGCGAAAAACTCGGTGGTACCAGCCGTGTAGCGGGAGTTGTAGTCGTAGAAGCCGCTATCGGGTACTACCTCTACCGGAGGAAGAACAACAGGTCCTTCACTTCCTTCGATTATGGAAACGGCGAGCTCGGTACCCTCGATATACCTCTCAACCAACACCACATCGCCGTAAGCAAATGCACCGACCATAGCTGCGGGTAGTTCGTTTACGTCGTGGACCACAGCTGCTCCCAAAGCAGAGCCGCCCCGAGTTGGTTTAACGATGAGTGGTAGCTGCAGCCGGCTAACCAACTGGTGCATGAGTTCTGGTGCGCCTAACTCGCGGAACATTGAGTGAGGTAGAGCCACGGAGTCAGGCGTGGGTAGTTGCCAATGGCGAACGGCAGCTTTGGCAACGGCCTTGTCGAATGCGATTCTTGCCGAGTCTGCGGGAGATCCTACATGTGGGATCCCGACAGCATCGAGAACATCGGCCAGGGATCCGTCCTCGCCGCCTGCGCCGTGCAATGCGGGCAAGACGCAATCAGGTCGCATGTCTTCCAGCCGTTGTAAGAGATCGGCATCGGCATCGGAAACGGTAACTGCCATGCCTTGCGTTCTTAGTGCTTCAGCTACTCGGCGACCTGAGCGGATCGATACATCTCGCTCAGGCGAGAGACCGCCGCAGAGAACCAGCACCGTCGGGGTGTCTTGCTCAGATGACATTGACTGTCCTCTCAGTTCAGATCGGGCGAAGGAGTTTCGGAGCCAGTGGGATGGTGGAGACCGCTAGCAGTACCGAAGGTTTGTCCGATTTCGAGTTCCTGTTCCATGACACCGGCTAGTCGGCGAACGCCCTCCCTGATTCGTTCAGGCTCCGGATAGCAATACGACAATCGGAGGTTCCGGCGTCCCTGACCATCAGAGAAGAAACCCGTACCAGGTACGTATGCCACTAAAGCGGAAACTGCTCTAGGCAACATAGCCGTCGCGTCGAGTTGCTCCGGAAGCGTCAGCCAGGAGTAGAAGCCACCTGCGGGTCGTGTCCACTCAGTCCCGGGCGGCATGAGCGTGTCCAGGGACTCCAAAAGTGCGTCGCGCCTTTCCCGGTAGATGTCCCGAAAAATATCTACTTGATCTCGCCAAGGCTGGGTAGCGAGGAACTCTGAAACGACGCCCTGTGTGAAGTTGGAGGGGCACAACACTGCCGCTTCCGCAGCGAGTACCAATTTCTCACGTACGCCGTGTGGCGCAACGGCCCAACCGACCCTGAGCCCCGAGGCCAGTGTTTTCGAAAATGAACCAAGATAAACGACTTGTTCCGAGTCGTCTGCCCGGATAGCACGGGGAACAGTTCCTTCAAAACCAAGCAGAGCATAAGGATCGTCTTCAAGGATCAATAGATTCTCTCGAAGTGCGATGTCCAAGATTTCTTTGCGGCGCTGCGCAGGTTGTGTGATCCCAGCAGGATTGTGGAAAGACGGGATGGTGTAAATCAACTTCACGGTGCGCCCGGAGGCCCGGACCATGGAAATGGCCTCGTCCAAGGCTTCGGGGACCAGACCTTCTGCATCCATTGGGACATGGACGACATCACATTCATATGAGCGAAAGATTCCTAGTGCACCGACGTAACTTGGTGCCTCCACTAGCACCACATCGCCTGGATTACAGAAAATACGAACAACTAGGTCGAGCGCCATCTGGGACCCGCTGGTCACGATGACATCATCTGGATGAGCGGATACTCCTACATCTGACATCACGTCGATGATTTGTTCACGCAAAATGCCGTCGCCCTGACCCGAACCGTATTGCAGCGCCTGAGCACCCCGCTCGCGCAGGAGTCGCGAGGTTGTCTCGGCCAGAGCGTCAAGTGGCAGTGCCTCGACATAAGGCATACCTCCGGCCAAGGAAACTACTTCGGGACGAGATGCCACGGCAAAAAGAGCTCGAATTTCAGATGCAGTCATCCCTGCCGCCCGATCGGCATATGCCGCCACCCAGGGATCTAGACGTGACCCTGGGATGAGCGGCTGATCAGCGGACGACACGGTTACTCCTTGCGGACTGTCGAAATGATGTTCGGAATTCTATTGTCTACGATGCCTGAGTGAGCGCCAGAATACTAACTCGTGGAGCAGTGTCGGCTGTGCTTGTTTTCGCGGCAGGCCTCGGAATCGGCTTTGCTTGGTCACTTCTCAACAAAAAAGCTGACACGGCATACCTGACTCAACTGGAACGTGATCGGATTAGCTAGGGGAGAAAAAATCTACGACAGCCTCGGCAACGGCATCGGCGATACCGTCCAATACAGCGGGGTCTGAGAGTTGCTCCCGATCTTGTTGGGCAGAGATGTTCCCGCAAACGAGGCGAACGGTGGGCATGCGAGTGCGCCGCAAAATATCCCAAGTTCTCGCACCTGGTTCCGCTGAGACATTCGGTAAGGACTGACTCATCCCGTCAAGAATCATTCCCGCCAGCATGTGACCGGGAACTGATAACGACCCGCTATCTCGACCGTAGTGGTAGGCCGATATACCTTGCGGCTGGTCAATCAGACTAAACAGCGTGATTGACAGCACGAGATCCGCTTCGAGTTCATTGCAGAATCGGGCGCGTTCCACCTCGGAATCTTCGGTGTGAACTGTGGGTCCAGTAGTAGCGGTTCTGGCCCCCTGAGGTCCTAGTCTGCGTTCAACTCGTGCTGCGAGATCGCGAGATATCTCGGTGCATTCATCGATGTATTCCAGTTGTAGGGGAGCGGGGTCGAGAACAACTATTTTTCCTGCGACCCCAGTTTTCATTTGTTGTATCGAGGCTCGCTCTCGAACGCTGTGGCTGGACTCGCTTCCGCCAACGGTCCTTCTGAGTTGACCGAATCCCCTGAAGGTTGC